>JAUHZL010000060.1 GCA_030425945.1 Alphaproteobacteria bacterium
CCCGGTTCCGCAGAGGGCATATGGGCGTCGTCTTCCAGTCCTTCCACCTGATTCCGACGATGACCGCGCTGGAAAACGTCGCGACGCCGCTGGAACTGGCGGGCGCGAAGGACGCGTTCGAGCGCGCCGAGGCCGAGTTGCGGGCGGTCGGACTCGGCGACCGGCTGGAGCATTACCCGGCGCAGATGTCGGGCGGCGAGCAGCAGCGCGTGGCGCTGGCCCGGGCCGCTGCCCCGCGTCCCGAGATCCTTCTGGCGGATGAGCCGACCGGCAACCTCGACGGGGTGAACGGCGAGGCGATCATGGACCTGCTCTTCGGGCTGCGCGACCGGCACGGCGCGACGCTGGTGCTGGTGACCCATGCGCCGGAACTGGCCGCGCGCTGTGACCGGGTGATCCGACTGAAGGACGGCCGGATCGAGGGCGAGACCCGCAGCAACGCTCGGGCGGAGGCGGCCGAATGAGCCTCTGGTCCGACCTGGGACAATCGGCGCGTTTCGCCCGGCGCGAGCTGCGCGGCGGGCTGGCCGGGTTCCGCGTGTTCCTGCTGTGCCTGACGCTGGGCGTCGCGGCGATTGCCGCCGTCGGCTCGGTCCGGGTGGCAATCCAGGACGGGATCGCGCGCGAGGGCGCGGTGCTGCTGGGCGGCGACGGGCTGATGCGGTTCACCTACCGCTTCGCCAGCGAGGACGAGCGCGCCTTCATGGCCGAGATCGCCACCGAGGTATCGGAGATCGCCGACTTCCGGTCGATGGCCACGGCCGAGGTGAACGGCCAGACCGAGCGCGGACTGACCCAGGTGAAATCGGTCGATGCCGCCTATCCTCTGAAGGGCGAGATGGTGCTGGACCCCGCGATGCCGCTGGCCGAGGCGCTGGCGGGCCGCGACGGGTTGCCGGGCGGCGTGATGCAACAGGTGCTGATCGACCGGATGGGCCTGAAGATCGGCGACACGTTCCGGCTTGGCACCCAGACCTTCGTGCTGATGGCCGCCGTGGTGCGCGAGCCGGACGGGGCCTCGGCGGGCTTCGGCCTCGGGCCGCGCACGATGGTGCGCACGGCGGACCTGGCGGACTCGGGCCTGCTGGGACCCGGGTCGCTCTACGAGACCGAGTACCGGCTGGCCCTGCCCGAGGGCAGCGACCTCGAGGCGCTGGAGAACCGCGCCGAAGCGAAGTTCCGCGACTCGGGCATGCGCTGGCGCGATTCGCGGCGGGGGGCCCCGGGGATTTCGGAGTTCGTGGACCGGATCGGCTCGTTCCTCGTGCTTGTCGGCCTCGCGGGGCTGGCGGTGGGCGGCGTCGGGGTGTCGGCGGCGGTGCGCGCCTATCTCGACGGCAAGACCGGCGTGATCGCCACGCTCAAGACGCTGGGCGCGACCGGGCGGGTGATCTTCCTGACCTACTTCCTGCAGATCGGCGCGCTGACGGTGGTCGGGGTTGCGGCGGGGCTGGTGCTGGGCGCGGCGCTGCCGCTGGCCTTCGCGCCGCTGATCGCCGCGCAACTGCCGATCCCGGCGGAGTTCGGGGTGCAACTCGCGCCGCTGGCCGAGGCGGGGACCTATGGCGCGCTGACGGCGCTGCTGTTCACGTTGTGGCCGCTGGCGCGGACCGAGCAGGTGCGGGCGGCGGCGCTGTTCCGCGATGCCTCCGGGCCGGTGCGGGGCCTGCCGGGCCTTGGTTACCTGGTGGCCATCGCGCTGGTCGCGGGTGCGCTCGTCGGCACGGCGGTGGCGTTGTCGGAGGTCTGGGAACTGGCGCTCGGCGCGGCGGCGGGGGTGACGGGGTCGCTGATCCTGCTGGCGCTCGCGGCGGCGGGGGTGCGGCGGCTGGCGCGGCGGCTGGCCCGCAGCCGGGCGGTGCGCGGCCGGACTGCGCTGCGGCTGGCGCTGGGATCGGTGGGCGGTCCGGGTGGCGAGACGACGAGCGTGGTGCTGTCGCTGGGCCTCGGCCTCGCGGTGCTGGCGAGCGTCGGGCAGATCGACTGGAACCTGCGCAACGCGATCTCGAACGACCTGCCGGACTATGCCCCGAGCTACTTCTTCGTCGATATCCAGCCGGACCAGTTGCAGGGCTTCCTCGACCGGGTCGAGAACGATCCGGCGGTGTCGAAGGTCGAGACCGCGCCGATGCTGCGCGGTGTGATCACCCGGATCAACGGCCAGCCCGCGCGCGAGGTCGGCGGCAACCACTGGGTGCTGCGTGGCGACCGGGGCGTGACCTATGCCGAGCGTCCGTCGGAGGACACGACGATCACCGAGGGCGCGTGGTGGCCGGAAGGCTATGATGGGCCGCCGCAGATCAGCTTCGCCGCCGAGGAAGCCGCCGAGATCGGGCTGACGCTGGGCGACCGGCTGACGGTCAACATCCTCGGGCGGGATATCGAGGGCGAGATCACCAGCTTCCGCGAGGTGGACTTTTCGACGGCCGGGATCGGCTTCGTGCTGACGATGAACCCGGCCGCGCTGGCGGGCGCGCCGCATACCTTCATCTCGACCGTCTATGCCGAAGAGTCGGCCGAGGCCGCCATCCTGCGCGACGTCGCCGGGGCCGCGCCCAACATCACCGCGATCCGCATCCGCGACGCCATCGACCAGATCACCGAGGGGCTGACCACGCTGGCCGCCGCCACCCGCTACGCGGCGCTGGCGACGCTGGTCACCGGCTTCGTCGTGCTGATCGGGGCGGCGGCTGCGGGCGAACGCGCGCGCGTGTTCGAGGCGGCGGTGCTCAAGACCGTGGGCGCCGCGCGCGGGCGCATCCTGGCCAGCTTCGCGCTGCGCTCGGCCCTGCTGGGCGCGGCGGCGGGCGGCGTCGCGATCCTGGCCGGGGGACTTGCGGGGTGGAGCGTGATGACCTTCGTGATGGAGGTGGATTACGTGTTCGAGCCGGTCTCGGCGATCACCATCGTCGCGGGCGGGGCGCTGGCCACGCTGATCGCGGGGCTGGGCTTCGCCTGGCGGCCGCTGGCGGCCCGTCCGGCACAGGTGTTGCGGGCACGGGAGTAGCCGCGCGGCGCGATGGACAGGCCCCCGGCCGGGGGCGTAAACTCGGGGCGCGGTCTGAGGAGGCCGCGCCTTTTTCCATGGAGACCGAGATGCAGACCCGATACGGGTTGCCGCTGGTTCTGGCCGCGTTGCTGGCCGGGGCCGGAGCCGTTCCCGCACAGACGCTGGACTACTGGGGAGAAGCCGGGGGATGGGATGTCCTGATCGATCCCAGCCTCGGCAACGGGTGCCTGATCCAGGCCGAATACGACAACGGTGTCACCGTGCGGATCGGCTTCGACATGGTGCAGGAGATGGGATACGTCACCGCGTTCAACGAGGCTTGGGGCGATATCGTCGAGGGCCAGAGCTACCCGGTGGCCTTCGACCTCGACGGCGAGCGGTACGAGGGCGAGGCGGTGGGTCTCTACCTGAACGGCGTGCCGGGGGCGGACATCCTGTTCGACAGCACCGACTTCCTGTGGGACATCGCCGCTAAGCAGACCATGACGCTCTACAACGAGAGCGGCGAGGTCATGACCATCGACCTGACCGGCACCATGGTCGGGCTCGACGCCGCGCTGCAGTGCCAGGGCGAGAACGGCTAGGACCGGGCCGGGCGGCGGGGTGCGCCTGCCGTCCGGGCCGCCCGCCCCTCAGCACTCGGGCAGGTTGACCGCGAGACCGCCGAGCGAGGTTTCCTTGTACTTGTGGCCCATGTCCACGCCGGTCTGGCGCATCGCCTCGATGCAGTTGTCGAGCGGCATGAAATGGGTGCCGTCGCCGCGCAGCGCCAGCGAGGCGGCGGACACCGCCTTGATCGCGCCGAGGCCGTTGCGCTCGATGCAGGGGACCTGGACAAGACCCCCGACCGGATCGCAGGTCATCCCGAGGTGATGTTCGATCGCGATCTCGGCCGCGTTCTCGACCTGCGCGTTGGTGCCGCCCAGCGCGGCGCAGAGCCCGGCGGCGGCCATCGCGGCAGCCGAGCCAACCTCGCCCTGGCAGCCGACCTCGGCCCCCGAGATCGAGGCATTGTGCTTGATCAGCCCCCCGATGGCGGCGGCGGCGAGGAGAAAGTCGTGCATCCCCTGCTCGGTCGCCCCGATGCAATGGTCGCGGTAGTAGCGCAGCACGGCCGGAACCACGCCTGCCGCCCCGTTGGTGGGGGCTGTCACGACCTTGCCGCCGGCGGCGTTCTCCTCGTTCACCGCCATGGCATAGACCGAGAGCCAGTCGTTGACGACATGGGGCTGGGCCAGGTTGCGGCCCGACTCGGCCTGAAGCTGTTCATGGATGGCACGGGCGCGGCGGCGGACCCGCAATCCGCCGGGCAGTTCGCCCGACATCCGGAGGCCGCGGTCGATGCAGTCGAACATCGCGTCGCGCAGCCGGTCGAGGCCGCGCGTCACCTCGTCCGCCGTCATCTGTGCCTGCTCGTTCGCGGCTTTCATCTGCGCGATGCTGCGGCCGGACTTCGCGCCCATCTCCAGCATCTCGGCCGCCGAGCCGAAGGGATAGGGGAACCCCGCCGCCTGCTTGTCGGCGTGGAGCGCGCTCGCCCCGCCGGTGTCGCGGGCGCGCAGTTCGGCCGCGGTCAGCACGAACCCGCCGCCGATCGAGTAGTAGGTCTCTTCCATGTAGAGCGCCCCGGCCCCGTCGCGGGCGCGCAGGATCATGCCGTTGGCATGACCGGGCAGCGTGCGCTCGAAATCGAAGACGAGGTCGCGGTCCGGGTCGAAGGCGAGCGGCGGCAGATCGTCGAGCTCCAGCGTCCGGGTGTCGCGCAGGCGCGCCTCGGCCTCGGTCGCGGCGTCGGGATCGAGCGTGGCCGGAACGAAGCCCAGCACGCCCAGCACCACGGCGCGGTCGGTGGCGTGGCCCTTGCCGGTGAAGGCCAGCGAGCCGTGCAACGAGGCCTCGACCGACGCGACCTCGCCCGCGCCGGGCTCGCGCTCGCCGGTGCGCAGGGCGTCGAGGAACCGCGCGGCGGCGGTCATCGGTCCCATCGTGTGACTGGAACTCGGCCCGACGCCGATCTTGAAGATGTCGAAGATGCTGAGGAACATGTCCCTGCCCCGCCCGGTGATCCCGCCCTCTGTGACATAGCCCCGGCCCGCGGTCTGTCCGCAACCGACGCGGAACCGATGCAAACCGACCTTGCGCCGGGCCGTCTTTCGGGGGAGATGTGAGCGCAAACAGGGAGGGAGGACCCCGCAGAGATGGTCCAGCCGACGCTCGATCTGTCGCCCGCCGTCTCGGACGAGGTGCGCAAGACGACCTGCTACATGTGCGCGTGCCGCTGTGGCATCAACGTGCACCTGAAGTCGGGGCGGGTCACCTATATCGAGGGCAACCGCGACCACCCGGTGAACCGGGGGGTGCTGTGTGCCAAGGGCTCGGCCGGTATCCGGCAGGTCTTTGCCCCGTCGCGGCTGCGCGCGCCGCTGAAGCGGGTCGGTCCGCGCGGCTCGGGCGCCTTCGTCGAGATCAGCTGGGAGGAAGCGCTGGAGACCGCGGTGTCGTGGCTGGCACCGCTGCGCGAGAGCGCGCCCGAGAAGCTGGCGTTCTTCACCGGGCGCGACCAGTCGCAGAGCTTCACCAGCTACTGGGCGCAGGCCTACGGCACGCCGAACTACGCCGCGCATGGCGGGTTCTGCTCGGTCAACATGGCGGCGGCGGGCATCTACACGCTGGGCGGCGCGTTCTGGGAATTCGGCCAGCCGGACTGGGAGCACACCAAGCTGTTCCTGCTGTTCGGGGTGGCGGAAGACCACGATTCGAACCCGATCAAGATCGGCCTCGGCCAGCTGAAGGCGCGCGGCGCGAAGGTGATCGGGATCAACCCGATCCGGACCGGCTACAACGCGGTGGCTGACGAGTGGGTCGGCATCACCCCCGGCACCGACGGGCTGCTGATCCTGTCGCTGATCCACCTGCTGCTGAAGGCGGGCAAGGTCGACCTCGACTATCTCGCGCAGTTCACCAACGCACCCTGCCTCGTGAACATGGACCCCGAGAGCCCGGACTACGGGCTGATCCTGACCGACGACGAGGGGCGCGCGCTGGTCTGGGACCGGGTCGAGCAACGTCCGCGCTGCTATGACAAGCCGGATGTCACCCCGGACCTCGCCGGGGCGTGGGAGGTGGACGGGATCACCCACCGCCCGGTGTTCCACCTGATCGCCGAACGTTACCTCGATCCGCGCTACGCGCCCGAGGCCGTGGCCGACACCGTCGGGGTGTCCGCCGCCCGGATCCGGGCGCTGGCGGGCCAGATCGCGCGGGCCTTCGACGCGCCGGTCGAGATCGACCAGCCCTGGACCGATTTCCGGGGACGCCGGCACCCGAAGATGACAGGGCGGCCGATCGCCTTTCACGCGATGCGCGGCATCTCGGCCCATTCCAACGGGTTCCAGACGGCGCGGGCGCTGCACCTGTTGCAGGCGCTGCTCGGCGCGGTCGAAACGCCCGGCGGCTTCCGCTTCAAGCCGCCCTACCCCAAGCCCGCCCGCGCTCATCCGCGCCCGCATTGCAAGGTGACGCCGGGCCAGCCGCTGAACGGCCCGCACCTCGGCTACCCGCAGGGTCCCGCCGACCTGTGCCTGAAGGACGACGGCACGCCCGCGCGGATCGACAAGGCGTTCTCGTGGGAGAACCCGCTGTCGGCGCATGGCCTGATGCACATGGTGATCGCCAACGCGCATGCGGGCGACCCCTACCGCATCGACACGCTGTTCCTCTACATGGCGAACATGGCGTGGAACTCGTCGATGAACACGGCACAGACGATGGCCATGCTGACCGACCGGGACGCCAACGGCGAGTACGTGATCCCGCGCATCATCTACTCGGACGCCTATGCCAGCGAGATGGTCGCCTATGCCGACCTGATCCTGCCGGACACGACCTACCTCGAGCGGCACGACTGCATCAGCCTGCTCGACCGGCCGATCTGCGAGGCCGATGCCGCCGCCGACGCGATCCGCTGGCCGGTGGTCGAGCCGGACCGTGACGTGCGCGGCTTCCAGTCGGTGCTGCTCGACCTCGGGGCACGGCTGGGGCTTCCCGGCTTCGTTGCAGAAGACGGCTCCGCAAAGTATGCGGATTACGCGGATTACATGGTGCGCCACGAGCGGCGTCCGGGCGTCGGCCCGCTGGCCGGGTGGCGCGGCGACGGCGCGGACCACGGGCGCGGCGCGCCGAACCCGGACCAGATCGCGAAATACATCGAGAACGGCGGGTTCTGGACGGCGCATGTCCCGGACGAGGCGCGCTACATGAAGCCGTGGAACGCGGCCTACCAGGCCTGGGCGGTGAAGATCGGGCTGGTGGACGTGGAGATGCCCTACCTGCTGGACCTCTATTGCGAGCCGCTGCGCCGCTTCCAGGCCGCCGCCGAGGGGCGCGGACCGATCCAGCCCCCCGAGGCGCTGCGCGACCGGCTGCGGCGCGCGATGGACCCTCTGCCCGACTGGACCCCGCCCTTCGGCGAGGAGGTCGACGCGGAGGCCTATCCGCTGCACGCGCTGACCCAGCGGCCGATGGCGATGTATCATTCCTGGGGCAGCCAAAATGCCTGGCTGCGGCAGATCCATGGGGTCAACCCGCTCTACGTGCCGACCGACGTGTGGGCGCGCGAGGGCTTCGCCGAGGGCGACTGGGCCCGGGTGACCTCGCCCCACGGGCAGATCACCGTGCCGGTCGCCCACATGGCCGCGCTGAACCCGCGCACAGTCTGGACCTGGAACGCGATCGGCAAGCGCAAGGGGACCTGGGGCCTGGACGAGGGCGCGCCGGAAGCGACGAAGGGGTTCCTGCTGAACCACCTGATTTCCGAACTGCTGCCGCCGAAGGGCGACGGCATGCGCTGGTCGAACTCGGACCCGGTGACCGGACAGGCGGCGTGGTTCGACCTGCGCGTGCGCGTCGAGAAATGCGCGGCCCCCGGGCGCGGCGAGGCGGCGCCCGGCTTCCCGGCGCTGGCGCGGCCCGGAGGGACGGCATGAGTATTTTTGCCAAGAAGAAGACAGGGGACGCGCGATGACGGCGCTGCCGGATCGGGTGGAGAAGAAGCTGGGGCTGGTGATCGACCTCGACACCTGCGTCGGCTGTCATGCCTGCGTGGTGGCCTGCAAGGGCTGGAACGACCAGGGCTACGGCGCGCCGCTGAGCGACCAGGACCCCTATGGCGCGGCGCCCTCGGGAACCTTCCTGAACCGGGTGCATTCCTACGAGATCACGCCGCCCGACGCGCCCGCGCAGATCGTGCATTTCCCGAAGTCCTGCCTGCACTGCGACGACGCGCCCTGCGTCACGGTCTGCCCGACCGGCGCGAGCTACAAGCGCCGCGAGGACGGGATCGTGCTGGTCAACGAAAGCGCCTGCATCGGCTGCGGCCTGTGCGCCTGGGCCTGCCCCTATGGCGCGCGCGAGATGGACGCGGACGCGGGCGTGATGAAGAAATGCACGCTCTGCGTGGACCGGATCTACAACGAGACCCTGCCCGAGGAGGACCGCCAGCCGGCCTGCGTGCGGACCTGCCCGGCGGGCGCGCGGCATTTCGGCGACCTGAGCGATCCGGGCTCGGAGGTCTCGCAGCTGGTGGCGGCGCGCGGCGGGCTGGACCTGATGCCCGAGATGGGCACGAAGCCGGTCAACGCCTACCTGCCGCCGCGCCCGAAGGCCGATGCCGCGCCGGAGTTCGACGTGCTGGCGCCCTTCCTGGAGCCGGTGGCGGAGGATGCGGGCGGGTTCCTCGGCTGGCTGGACCGGACCCTGTCGAAGATGCCCGGCTGAGGAGCGCGCGATGCACCCCGCCCCGTCCCTGATCCTGTTCACCACCCTGTCCGGTCTCGGGTTCGGACTGCTGGCCTTCCTGTGCCTCGGCCTGCCGGACGCGCGGGGGCTGACGGCGGTCCTGTGGTTCGGCGCGGGCTTCGCGCTGGCGGGGGGCGGGCTGCTGGCCTCGACCGCCCATCTCGGCAATCCGCAGCGGGCGTGGCGCGCCTTTACCCAGTGGCAGACCAGCTGGCTGAGCCGCGAGGCATGGCTGTCGGTGATGGCCCTCGCCGCGGCGGGCGGCGTGGCGCTGGGGCGCGTTTTCTTCGACCTGCCGATGACGGGGCTCGGGCCCGTGGCGACCGGGCTGGCGCTGGCCACTGTCGCCTCCACCGCGATGATCTATGCGCAACTGAAGACGGTGCCGCGCTGGAACCACTGGACCACGCCCGCGCTGTTCCTGTCGATGGCGCTGGCGGGCGGCGCGCTGCTGGCGGGCCAGATGACGGTCGCGCCGGTCCTGCTGCTTCTGGCGGGTGCGGTGCAACTGCTGGCGTGGCGCACCGGCGACGGGCGCTTCGCGGCGCGCGGGCACGGGCTGGCGAGCGCCACGCGGCTGGAGGGCGGCAGGGTCCGCAGTTTCGCGCCGCCGCACACCGGGTCGAACTACCTGCTGCGCGAGATGGTGCACCAGGTCGGACGGCGCCACGCGCGCAAGCTGCGGTCGCTGGCGCTGATCTTCGGATTCCTCGCGCCCGCCTTGCTGTGCCTGACCGCGCATCCGCTGGCGCTGGTGCTGGCGGTGCTCAGCCATGCCGGCGGGGCGATGGCGGGGCGCTGGTTGTTCTTCGCGGAGGCCGAGCATGTCGTGGGCCTCTATTACGGGTATCACGAGGCGGGCGCGCGATGACGGCGACAATCGGGGTCTTCGGGCAGCTGGAGGACGGCACCGAGGTGCTGTCGGTGGAGATCGGCACCGGTCCCCTGCGGGTCGGGCTGCTGACCTGGGGCGCGGTGATCCGCGACGTGCGCCTTTCCGGCGGGCCGGGGCCGCTCACGCTGGGCGGCCCGACGCTGGCAGGCTACCGGGGCCCGATGTCGAGCTTCGGCTCGCTGATCGGGCCGGTGGTCAACCGCATCCGCGACGCCGAGGCGCCGATCGGGGGGCGGATGCACCGGTTCGAGGCCAATCTCGACGGGCAGCACACCAAGCACGGCGGCAGCCGCGCCACCTACAAGCAGGCCTGGCGGCTGATCGAGTCCAGTCCGGACCACGCACTGATGGAGATCCACCTGCCCGATGGACTGTCGGGGTTCCCGGGCAACCGCACGATCCGGGCGGACTACCGGGTGACGGGCACGCGGCTCGACATGGTGGTGATCGGAACCACCGACGCGCCGACGCTGATGAACCTCGCCAATCACAGCTACTGGAACCTCGACGCCAGCGACAGCGTGGCGGGGCACCTGCTGGAGATTGCCGCCGACCGGATCACGGTCAACGGCGACGACCTGATGGTGACCGGCGAGATCGCCCCGGTCGCGGGCACGCGGCACGATTTCTGCACGGCGCGGCGCTTCGAACCTTCGCCGGAGAACCGCTTCGACGTGAACTACTGCCTGAGCGATGCGCGGCGGCCGCTGAGTTTCGCGGCGCGTCTGACCGGGCAGCGCGGCGTGACGATGGAGATGTGGACGACCGAGCCGGGGCTGCAGGTCTTCGATCTGGGGACCTTCGACACCGCGCCGGATCCCGGA
>JAUHZL010000458.1 GCA_030425945.1 Alphaproteobacteria bacterium
TGACTGCGCCCCACTTCACCCCGCGCGTGTTCTCGGGCATCCAGCCCTCGGGCGGCCTGACGCTGGGCAACTACCTCGGCGCGATCCGGCGCTTCGTCGAGATGCAGGACCGCGGCGGGTTCGAGACAATCTACTGCATGGTGGACCTGCACGCGATCACCGTCTGGCAGGACCCCGAGGCGCTGCGGAAGAACACGCGCGAGCTGTGTGCGGGCTTCATCGCCGCCGGGATCGACCCGGAGAAATCCATCCTCTTCAACCAGAGCCAGGTGCCGGAGCACGCCCAGTTGGGCTGGATCTTCAACTGCGTCGCGCGGATGGGCTGGATGGCCCGGATGACCCAGTGGAAGGACAAAGCCGGGAAGAACTCGGAAAACGCCTCGCTGGGCCTCTTCGCCTATCCCGCGCTGATGGCGGCGGACATCCTCGTCTACCACGCCACCCATGTGCCGGTGGGCGAGGACCAGAAGCAGCACCTCGAACTGACGCGCGACATCGCGGCGAAGTTCAACCACGACTACGGCGTGGACTTCTTCCCGCTGACCGAGCCGGTGATCGAGGGCGCGGCCACCCGCGTCATGAGCCTGCGCGACGGATCGAAGAAGATGTCGAAGTCGGACCCCTCCGACATGAGCCGGATCAACATGACCGACGACGCGGACGCGATCGCCAAGAAGATCCGCAAGGCCAAGACCGATCCCGAGCCCCTGCCCGAAACGGCCGAGGGGCTGGCGGACCGCCCCGAGGCGCGCAACCTCGTGAACATCTACGCCGCGCTGTCGGACCTGACGGTCGAGCAGGCGATGGCGCAGGTCGGCGGTCAGCAGTTCGGCCAGTTCAAGCCGATGCTCGCCGATCTGGCGGTCGAGAAGCTGGCCCCGATCTCGGGCGAGATGGCGCGCCTGATGGAAGCCCCGGACGAGATCGACGCGATCCTCGCGCGCGGCGCCGAGCGGGCGCGTGAACTGGCCTCGCCGATCCTGCAGCGCACCTACGAGATCGTCGGCATGGTGCGCTGAGCCGGTGCCGGTCACGCTGGTCCTGACCATCCACCCCGAACCGCGGTCCTTCACCGCGGCCTGGGCGGGGGCCAGCGCGGCGGCGGCAAAAGCCCTGGGACACCGCGTCCTGAGGTCCGACCCCTATGCCGAGGGCTTTGCCCCGGCCGAGGGACCCGCGCTCTATTCCGATCCGCCGGTGCCCTTCGATCCGCTCAAGGCACAGGAAACGCTGTCGGACGCGACCCTGCCCGCCGACGTGGCCCGCGAGGTCGCACGGCTGCGGCAGGCCGACCGCCTGATCGTCCATTTCCCGATGTGGTGGTTCGCCCCGCCCGCGATGCTGAAGGGCTGGTGCGACCGGGTGCTGGTGCATGGCCTGCTGCACGACACCGACAACCGCTTCGACACCGGCCGCTTCCGGCATCTGGACGTGCTGTTCTGCGTGACGACCGGCGGCGACGCGGTCGAAAGCGGTCCCGACGGGCGCGAGGGGCACTGGCGCCTGCTGCTGTGGCCGCTGGCGCAGACCTTCCGCTACATGGGGGCCCGCGTGAAGGAACCCGTCGCATTGCATGGCGTCCACGGCTATCACAAGGGTCCGCGCAAGGCCGCGCTGGAAGAGCGCCTCGCAGAGGCCCTCGATGCGCAAACGGCCCTGCTGGCGGCGTGGGACGACCGGCCCGACTGGCCGTTCCATGCGGACGCGGACTTCGACGCGGAGGGGCGGCTCAAGGCCGGGATCACGTCGTTCGATCCCTTCATCCGGCACCGGGAGTGACGCAACGGCACGCGGTTTCGGTGCAATTGCGCACATTTTGAGCACGCCGCAGGGGTGGACTTGCGCCAGCGCGCAAACTATACCTTGGTCTCCGATCCAACAATCAAAGGAGGCCCGCATGGCCCACAAGACCGCCCAGGCGGCCCTGTCCGCGCCTGTCACGACTTCCAAGGGTCATCCCTTGCCGAAGAATGCAGGGGGAATGGCATACCAGCAAGGCTTCGCCTCGGCTGCGTAACGAACAGCGTACGGGCGGGCTGGACCTCCGGTTCCCGCTCGCCCTATGGTCCCGCCGACAAGGAAGGGGACCGCGCAGATGGCAACCGGAACCAACATCAGGACATATTTCAACGGTGCCTG
>JAUHZL010000061.1 GCA_030425945.1 Alphaproteobacteria bacterium
CTACCTCAAGACCACCCTCAAGGCCATCGCAACCGGCCATCCCCAAAGCCGCATCGACGACCTGCTTCCCTGGAACTTCCAGCCGTCAAGCTGAAACCCACGTGACCGTCGAACGACGCTTACGGCGCAGGATGGGTTCGAGCCGATCAGGTTGCGCCAGCTCTTGCAGCTGATCGGTTCCAAAGGTCGCGCGGCTTGCTTCCCGGAAGAGGCCAATCTGTCGGTCGAGGTCCAGCCCGGCAACGCTGGCCGGCAAGCCGAGTGCCGTTTCAATGACCTTCCGCACGGGGGGCGTCGCCAGTACTTCGTACCACAGCGTTGTTGCGGATGAGGCGCTACGATCGGCAAGGTCCGACAGCTCACGCTCGGCGTTCAGAGCAAGGCGTAAGGGCTCATCGATCTTGCCGACCTCGGCTTCAAAGCGCCGCGCCACATAGGCGCTGGCAATCCTGTCGACGAAATCCGATCTCAGTCTGCCGGGCATCTCGTACGGGCCGAAACCGAACGCTTCGGACAGAGCGCGGTATCGGCGGTCGGCGAGGCGATTGGACAGGGCGTCCCGGCCGATCGTCCCGTCCGACAGGACGCGTTCGACAAGTGCCCGACTGGGCAGGTCGTCCTCGAGGCCGAAGGCGGTCAGGGCTATGCGCAGGACCTGCCGATCCTGCACGAGGCCCGTTGCGGTTGCCAGTTGCCCGATGCGGCTCTTGAAAGCCTGCAGGTCCCGTGCGTCGGCTGGCGACGCCGCGAGGCGGGCTTCCTGCAGCGGCCGCGTTTCGCGGAGAAACCGCCACCCCGCAAACCCCGTCAGCGGTATGGCAACCCCGACCACGATCAGGCCTGCTTTGCCATCAGCCGGGTTTCCCTGGGCAAGAGCGCACGCAAGGCCTTGAGCGCCTGGAACGTCTGGCCTGCTCGCCCCGCCTCGGTTGCCGCGGCAAGCAGGCTGCGGCTGTCGCTGTCCCTGAAGACCTGACTGAGCTGCTCGATACCGCGCATCAACTGGGCCGGTCCATCCACCGGATCGGCGTCGCCGGACAGGATCAGTTGCGCAACATAGCAGACCCGGGCGACCGGCGTGGTCGCATTTTCCGGGTGCAACGCATCCTTCAGGCGCAGGACATGGGCATTCGGCGTCACGATGTTCAGCCGACAGCGCCTGTCGCCGTTCTCGATGACGGCGCCGTTCAGCAATAGCCGTTCGTGGGGCGCCAGCTTCAGGACAAGGCCGCTCATGCCGCCCCCGGATGTCCGGCGAGCCCGGACAGGACGGCGGCGTTGATGTCGAGCAGGACCGCGGCATCCGCCTCGCCCCTCAGGACCTTTTGCGAATGTGCGTCGCAGAACCGTGCGAGATAAAAGACGCGGGCCCGCAACTCGGGCGACAAGGCATTGCCCGGATCGGCCACGTCGGCCGCCAGGGCGGTCCAGATGCGTCGATTGGCATGGATCGCGGCCGCCAGTTCCGGATGGTCAGTGTCGGCATTGGCGACGGCGCGCCGCAGGCGGCGGCTGATGTCCGACAACAGGTCGAATTCGGTGGCACGCGGCGAGCGGGTCGCGGACTCGGAATAGGCGTGGCGGGCCCTCAGGGCGGCGGCTGTCATCGGAGCGGAACTTTCGACTGGGACTGGGACAGGGCGTCAGGCGAGCCGGGCGGCCCAAGTCGGGCCGCCCGCGGTGTCTTTACCGGAAGAGCGCGAGAACGCTCTGCGGGGCCTGGTTGGCAATCGACAGGGACTGGATGCCCAGCTGCTGCTGCACCTGAAGCGCCTGAAGACGCGCAGAGGCCTCTTCCATGTCCGCATCGACAAGGCTTCCGATCCCGGATTTCAGGGCGTCGCTCAGGTCGCTGATGAAGTTCGACTGGATGGAGATCCGGGCCTCGGACGAGCCGAACGCGGCCGAAGCATCGATTGCGGTCTGGATCATGGTCTCGATATCGCTGAGTGCGGTTGCCGCGTCTCCGGCGGTCGCCACAGAGAGGGTCGAGAGGTTTGCAAGACCGCCGGACCCGCGCGTTGCGGTGGTCGAGACGGCAACGCCGGCGTTGGTCTTGTTGCTGATCTTCAGCTCGGCGGCCGTCGAGATGTCCATCGTGAAGTCGTCGGACGACAGGCCTGCTTCGGACAGCGCGTTCTTCAGCCCCGCCACAAGCGCTTCGGCCGTATCGCCCTCCTTCACGATGTAGCGACCGGTGACGGTTCCGACGGTCATGGCCACCTGGTCGCCGACCATCAGGCCCCCCGTGGCGGCGGTATCGACACCGGGAGTGGTCGACTTCAGTGCGACCGAGCCCGTTGCGCCGCCGGAGTTGTCGAGGAACTTGAAGGCATCGAGCTTGACGAAGTCTGCCGTGCCGCCGTCGAACTTGTCGATGACATCGGCGGTTCCGCCATCCGTCCCGACATCGAATGCCGCGGCCGCAAGCGCAGTGCCGCCGGTCCGCGACAGGTTCTTGGCGTCCACGCCGATCTGGGTGGCCGAGACATTGCCGGACGAGTCGCGGTTCAGCGAGGCAAGCACGTTGACGCCGATCTGGCCGTTCGCATTGGTCGAGGACACGGTGCCGTTGATCAGGTTGAGACCGTTGAACTGGGCCGCATCGACCACCGACTTGATCTGGTCGCTCAGCGCGGTGATTTCGGTCTGGATCTTGGTCCGGTCCACGTTGTCTTCCTGCGCCGCGACGACCTTCCCCTTGATCTCGGTCAGCAGCGACGTGACCGTCTCTGCGGCCTTACGCGCCACGGAGACCGTCGACTCGCCCAGATCGCCGAGCTGTCGCGGGCGGAGCCGATCGACTTGCCGGTTGCGATTTCGGACTGGGTCTTCTCGAGATTCGTGTTGATCGACTTGAGGGTCTGCAGCGCGACCATCGCGCTGTTGTTGGTCAAAATGCTGGACATCTGTCAGCTTCCTTCGCTCGGCACCGCTTTGCGGTGCAGTTCACCCATGACAGGCCGGACAGGTCTGTCGCCCGCCATGCTGGCGATCGTCCGAGGGATGTCGGGCGCGGCTCCATTCGGGAGTTGGGGCCACTCTGCCGCCCAGTTGCTAACCCCCTACTAACCGCAGAGCGCCAAATGCGGACAATTGGAGCAATCGCGTCACGCCCGTGTCGACCGCTGGTTGCCCGGAGCAAGGGCGCGCAGGGCTCCCCGGGCCGAGTAGATCGAGGTTGGCGGAGCCCCCGGCGCCGTGCGGCGGGCGGCGGCGCGGAACCCGTCGAGGCTGGCCTCCAGCAACCGGGCTGCCTGTTGCGCGTGCTCCCGCAGCAGCTCGAGACGGGCGGGATCGGTCGCCGCACCGCGCCGGACCAAAAAAGCAAGGTCAACGTCCGTCACCCCATCGGCAGCAGCTTCCGCGAATCGGCCGGCCCGCAGCAGTCCGGATTGCCGGTCCAGTCGCGCGATAAGCCGGTCGAGGGGGTCAGCCGCGGGCATCATGGCGGGGTCCTTGCGGCCAGCAGCGCGGCCTGGATCTGTGCCGCAAGTCCCAATCCCCCCGCTTTCACGATCTCGGTCGCCTGCGCATCGCGCAGGAACGAGGCGAACTGCATCTCCCCGGCGCCGCCCTGCCACGCGCCCGACGTCTCGTGCAGCCCGGCGGCGGCGAGCATGCTCGACAAGACCTGCGCTTCGAGCCGTCGCGAGAGGGCAAGCAGTTGATCCGGAGGGGGCGGCGGAAGGATGTCGGACATAGCGGGGACAGAAGGTTGCTTTCGACTCATTTGGGGGCAAGCGGGTAAAGAAGTCGTAAGCATTCGGCCGCAGGACTGTCGTCATGACCCTGGGCCTTTCCTTTTTCCCCGGACTTGACGTCCTTGCGCTCGCGGCGCCCGCCATGGGTGCGGATCGCGATCACCCGCCCGGACAGGTCGGAGGGATGTTCGCCCTCGGTCTTGAGGGGGTGCCGGTACCGGCGCATGCGCCTCGCCTCGGATCGGATATCGCCGAAGCTGGGCCTCTTCCCATCCGGCCCGGGCCGTGGACAGAACGGCAGGGCGAGGTTGATCTTGGTGAGGTTATGCCGACGCTTGCCGGGAGTTCGCCTCCTGTCGTCATAGGTGCCGCGAGTGAGTCTCGGCCCGCAGCTGCTCTTGTGCCGGGTCCCGGCGACGCGGACCCGGACTCCGCCGCAATCTCGATCCCGGGAGGCGCTGACCGGCCGAGTCGCGCGGGTTCCACAGTTGCGGCGGGTGACGTCGCGCCGCCCGCTGAGCACCCTTCAGGCGCAGATGCGTCAAATCCTTCTGATCCTGAGACGGTCGCTGCGCCCGCAGGGACAGAAACGCAGCCGTCCGCCCCGGCGATTCCCGGGGTATCGTGGGGTCTGCCCGGTGGCACCGCCGCGACATTGGCCGCGCCCGCGGGTCCCGATCCGGTCCGGCCGCCCGTACCCGCGGCTCCGCCGATGGTGGCCCCGCCCGGCGGTCCAGATTTGCCAGCGCTGCTACGGGCAGCAGCGCCTTTGGAGACGCTCCCGGTCCCGTCCGCCCAGATCAACGCGCCCCTGCCGCTACCCGATCAACGCGAAACCGCGGATAGCAAGGGGGCAGGGCCCGCCTTACAGGGCGTCGGCGCGGTCCCGTCTGCGCAAGGCCGACCGCCAGATAAATCGGCGGCGTCGCAACCGTTTATCCAACTAGGAGCGGGCCTGGGCCCTCAGAGTAGGCACGCCCGGGATCGGCCAGAAGCCTCGGATGCAGGATCGGACCGGGTCCCCGTCGCCAAAGCGGCGACCGATCCGCGGCCAAGTCCCCTTCCACCGACTGCACCGGGTCCCTTGGCGGGACCATCAGATCTGCTGCCAGTCAGGTCCGATCTGTCTGTCGCCCAGAGGGTGGGAGGTCAGACTGACGCAACTGCGGCAGCGGTCACAGGCCCACAGATGTCGCCCGATCCGGACGCCCGCCTGCGCCCGACCCCGGACAGCCCGCAGCCGCGGACACGGGGCGCGGACCTTGGCGGGCGCCTGTCCGTCCCTTCCTCCCCTGAGCCGACCGTCATTCTACAGCCCGGACCCGCGCCACCGGACCCTCAAACGCGGGTCGCCCAGACCGATGCGCCGATCTCCCTGCCGCGCGACGCGACCTCCGACGCGCCGTCGCTCCACGCGCGTCTCCAGTCCCAGGTCCGGGAGGTCCTGTCATCCGGCCCGCTCCCGGTCGAGGTCGTGCTCGACCCGCCCGAGCTCGGTCGCCTGCGCCTGCGCCTCGGCGGGGCAGAGCAGCCCCAGCATGTGGTCCTGACAGTGGACCGGCCCGAAACCCTCGACCTGATGCGGCGGCACGGCGACCAGTTCTTGCGGGATCTGCGGGATGCGGGATGGAGCGGGCTGTCCCTCGCGCTCGACAGCGGGGCGTCCGGATCGCGGCAGGGCCACGCTTATCCTGCTAGCGGGGATCTGCCCCAGGGACCAGCGCCGGGCCCGGCCCCGCCCGAGCCGGACCCGTCCCTTCTTCCCGCGATCCCCGCACCGACCCCGCCCGGCATCCCGGGTCGGGTCGACCGACGCCTCTGACCCCGGAGCAGATCATGGAGCCCCTTGCCGCCAGCCCCGTCAGTCCGTCCCCATCTCCGCGCGCAGCGGCGACGGGCGGGGTCCTGCCCTCTTCCGACTTCGAGACCTTCCTGAGGATGCTCACCGCGCAGCTTCGCAATCAGGATCCGCTCAATCCGCTCGATTCGAACGATTTCGCCGTGCAGCTCGCGACGTTCTCCGGGGTCGAGCAGCAGGTGCGCACCAACGATCTGCTGACGACCCTGTCCGATCGCCTCGGGGTCATGGGCCTGACCGACCTGGCCGGATGGGTGGGGATGGAGGCCCGGACCCCGGGTCAGGGCGGCTTCGAAGGGGTGCCGATGGCCCTCGACCTCGATCTGCCACACGGGACGCTATCGGCGGACCTGATCGTGACCGATGCAGGCGGTGCGGAGGTTCAGCGCCTTCCGCTCGACCCGGACGCCGACAGCCTGACATGGGCGGGGGTGCGCACGGACGGAAGCCCGCTTCTGCCTGGGGTTTACGGTTTCCGGACAGAGGCGCGCGGCCTCGATGGCAGCCTGCCCTCCGGGGTCGTCGGTGTCTGGGGGACCGTGCGGGAGGTCCGGACCGGGCCCGACGGCGCTGAGCTCGTTCTGTCCGGACAGCGGGTCACGACCCCGGCCGGGATCACGGCCCTGCGGCACCTGTAGGTGGCACGAGGGCCTGGCGGCGGCGCGGCGGCCGGAGGAATGTCCTCTCGGGGCGGTGGCAATTTTGCCGAAGCGCAAACCGTTTGGAGCTCCGCCAATCTGGTGCAACGCGGAACCGGGCGTTGCAGCGGATGGACGCCCTCCGCCGCCCGAACGACTAGGGACGCCCCGCGACGCAAACCCATGCCAGAGCGCCCGCGCGCCCTACAGCAACGTCCCGACCAGAACGCCCGCGATCGCCGCCGCTGCCCCGGCCAGGGCCCAGACGGCCCCGGGCACGCGGCGCGGCGGCGGGGCTGGGGGTTGCATCGCGCGGACCAGCAGGGACTCGGTCAGGACCGGCAGCTTCGGACCGAACCGGCCCAGCACGCGCGCGGTGGCGATTAGGTCCCGCGCCAGTGCGGCGGGGCCGACATTGCTGCGGATGTAGCTCTCGACGACGGGCTTCGCGACTTCCCAGATGTTGATGCGTGGGTTCAGCGAGCGTGCGACGCCCTCCACCACCACCATCGTGCGTTGCAGCAGGATCAGTTCGGTCCGGGTTTCCATGCCGAACCGCTCGGTCACCTCGAAGAGGTAGGCCAAGAGGCGCGCCATCGAGATCCGCGTCGCGTCCATCCCGAAAATCGGTTCGCCGACCGATCTCAGGGCCTGCGCAAAAGCATCGATGTCGCGGTCCGGCGGCACGTACCCTGCTTCGAAATGCACCTCGGCGACGCGGCGGTAGTCCTTGCGGATGAAGCCGATCAGGATCTCCGCGTAAACCCGGCGCGTATACTCGTCGATCCGCCCCATGATCCCGAAGTCGAGGGCGAGGATTTCCCCCGACGGGCCGACCTTGAGGTTGCCCTGGTGCATGTCGGCGTGGAAGTAGCCGTCGCGCAGGGCGTGGTTCAGGAACAGTTGCAGGACCCGGTTGCCCAGCATGACGCGGTCGTGCCCCGCCGCGTCGATCGCGGCGATATCGCCGAGCGGAATGCCCTCGACCCAGCCCAGTGTCATCACCCGTCGCGCCGACAGGTCCCATTGCACCACCGGAACGCCGAAGCCCTCGTCGCGCGCGGTGTTGGCGGCGAACTCCCCGGCGGCGGAGGCTTCCAGCCGCAGGTCCAGCTCGCCCAGCACGACGCCCTCGAAATGCGCGATCACGTCCATCGGCCGGAGCCGCCGCGCGCCGGGGGACAGCAGCTCGACCATCCGGGCCGCGAAATAGAAGGCGTCGATGTCCTTGCGGAACGCGCGCTCGATGCCCGGGCGCAGAACCTTGACCGCGACGGCTTCGCCGGTGCTGGCCAGCCGGGCCTTGTGGACCTGCGCAATCGAGGCGGCCGCGACCGGCAGCGAGAACTCGGAAAAGAGCGTATCGCAGGGATACCCCAGTTCCCGCTCGACGGCGGCCTTTGCCTCGGCCACCGGGAAGGGCGGCAGCTTGTCCTGCAGGACGCGCAATTGCGTCGCCAGCTCGTCGCCGACCACGTCCGGGCGCGTGGACATGATCTGTCCGAACTTGATGTAGGCGGGGCCCAGGGCCGTCAGCGCGCGCGTCACCGGTGGCATCGACTCGTCGCCCCGGATGCCCAGCCATTGAAACGGCCAGCCGAGGACCCGGGCCGCGACGCGCAGGGCGGGCGGGGCGTCCATCGCCTCCAGCGCCACGCGCATGGCGCCCGCGCGTTCGAAGGTCGCGCCGGTCCGGATCAGGCGCCAGATATTGTGCGGCCCGCGCACCTCAGATCTTCCAGCCCGAGTGCAGCGCCGCGACACCGAAGGTCAGGTTCCGGTATTTCACCTGTGCGAAGCCCGCCTGCCGGATCATCGTGGCGAAGCGCTCCTGGTCCGGGAACTTGCGGATCGATTCGACGAGATACTGGTAGCTGGCGCTGTCCCCCGCGATCACCTGGCCCATCCGCGGGATCACGTTGAACGAGTAGCGATCATAGGCCCATTGCATCGCCGGGTTCGGCAGCTGGCTGAATTCCAGCACCATCAACCGCCCGCCGGGCCGCAGCACGCGGAAGGCCTCGCTCAGGGCGTCCTCGATCCGCGTGACGTTCCGGATTCCGAAGCTGATCGTGTAGACATCGAAGCTGTTGTCCTCGAAGGGCAGGGCCATCGCGTCGCCGACGATCCAGTCCAGCCGGTCCGACATCGCCTCGGCCTCGGCGCGCTTCCGGCCCTCGATCAGCATCGACTCGGTCATGTCGAGCACCACGGCGCTCGCCGCCGGGGCGCGCTTCAGGAACCGGAAGGCGATGTCGCCGGTGCCGCCCGCCACGTCGAGCAGGCGCTGCCCGTCGCGCGGGGCCAGCCAGTCCATCATCGCGTCCTTCCAGACCCGGTGAACGCCCACGCTCATCACGTCGTTCATCACGTCGTATTTCGAGGCGACCGAGGTGAAGACGCCATGCACCCGTCCGGCCTTCTCCGCCTCCGGCACCGTCTCGAAGCCGAAATGCGTGGTTTTTTCCGTGTCCTGGGTCATGGGGTCTTGCCGTTCCTCTGCATGCTCCCCTCCTTATAGGCCGCACCCCGAGCGCTGCAACGCGCCGCGACACCACAGCCCGGCGGAGGTCCGATGCCAGAACTGCCCGAGGTCGAGACGGTCCGCCGCGGTCTCGAACCCGTCCTGACCGGCCGCGTGATTGCCCGGGCCGATGTCCGTCGCCCGGATCTGCGCTGGCCCTTTCCGCCGCGCATGGCCGACCGGCTGACCGGGGCGCGGGTCACGGCCCTGCGGCGGCGCTCGAAATACATCCTCGCCGATCTCGACAGCGGCGAGACGCTGTTGCTTCACCTGGGCATGTCGGGCCGCATCCTGATCCATGCGTCCGACGCTGGGCGGGCCATGCTCGGCGAATACGTCCATGCCCATCCCGCGCCCGAGACGCATGATCACGTCGTGCTCGATCTCGAGGACGGCACTCGGATCGTGTTCAACGATCCGCGCCGGTTCGGGGCGATGGACCTGATGCCGACCGCGCGCGCCGAAGAGCACAAGCTGCTCGCGGGCCTCGGACCCGAGCCGCTCGGGAACGCCTTCGATGCGCCGTATCTGGCGGGACGCCTGGCGGGGCGGCGCACCCCGATGAAAGCGGCGCTGCTCGACCAGGGCATCGTGGCGGGTCTCGGCAACATCTATGTCTGCGAGGCGCTCTTCCGGTCCGGCATTTCGCCGCGACGGCTGGCGGGCAACCTCTCCCGCCCCCGAATCGACCGCCTTGTTCCGGTGATCCGCGATGTCCTGTCGGACGCGATTGCCGCCGGTGGATCCAGCCTGCGCGACTATCGCCAGACCGATGGCGAGCTGGGTTATTTCCAGCACAGCTTCCGCGTGTACGGTCGCGAAGGCGCCCCTTGCGTCACCGAGGGATGCGGCGGAACCGTCGCGCGGATCGTGCAGTCCGGGCGCTCCAGCTTCTACTGCCCGCGCTGTCAAAGATAACTTGAACCTGCGGGACCAGTTGTTAACCCTGCGCTGCGGAACAGCGCGCAAAGGGGAGTGCGAGCCATGGCCTACAACACCATTCTGGTCGAGCAGGAGGGATACGTCTGTGTCATCCGTCTCAACCGGCCCGACGCCCTCAACGCGCTGAGCCAGGAGTTGCTGGGCGAGCTGCTTGCCGCGCTGGAGAAGGCCGACGCCAACGAGAAGGTGCGCGTGATCGTGCTGACCGGCTCGGAAAAGGCCTTTGCCGCCGGGGCCGACATCAAGGAGATGTCGAAGAAGTCCTTCGTCGAGGTCTACACGGAAGACCTGTTCGGCCCCGTCGCCGAGCGGTTCCAGCGCATCCGCAAGCCGATCATCGCCGCCGTTGCCGGCTACGCGCTGGGCGGCGGCTGCGAGCTGGCGATGATGTGCGATTTCATCATCGCGGCCGATACCGCGAAGTTCGGCCAGCCCGAGATCAACCTCGGTGTGATCGCTGGTCTCGGCGGCACCCAGCGTCTGACCCGGCTCGTCGGCAAGTCCAAGGCGATGGACATGAACCTGACCGGCCGGTTCATGGCCGCCGACGAGGCCGAGCGCGTCGGTCTCGTCAGCCGGGTCGTGCCCGCGAAGAAGCTGATGGACGAAACCATGAGCGCCGCTGCCAAGATCGCCGAGAAATCCATGCTGACCGCCCGCGCGGTCAAGGAGGCGGTGAACCGGGCCGAGGAAACCTCGCTGCGCGAAGGGCTTCTGTTCGAGCGCCGCCTGTTCCACGCGATGTTCGCCACCGAGGATCAGAGCGAAGGGATGGAAGCCTTCCTCGAAAAGCGCGAGGCCCAGTTCCG
>JAUHZL010000459.1 GCA_030425945.1 Alphaproteobacteria bacterium
TCAGGACGAGGATCGTCTCGGGCGTCACCGGCAGGTCGTCGCGGTCGATGTTGGCCTTCAGGTCCTCGATGCTCTCGAAGACATAGGCCTCGCCCTCGTGCTCCAGCAGGGCGTCGGTGGCCGCCGACGGCTTCACGATCGCCCCGTTCGGCGCGAGGTTGCCGGTCAGCACGCGCAGCCCGGCCGCCGGTTTCACCGGATCGTCGTAAGGCCGGATCACGTCGCGGTTGAAGCACTCCGCGCCCTCGGCATAGGTCCGGATGTCGCCGCCGAGCACGGTCCGCGCCGGGCGCAGCCTTGCCCCCAGCTCCTTCAGCACGACCGGCATGCCGCCGGCGTAGCAGAAGTCCTCCATCAGGTACTTTCCCGACGGCATGCAATTGACCAGCAGCGGGATCTCCGAGCCGATCTCGAAATCCTTCAGGCTGAGCTCCACGCCGACCCGGCCCGCCAGCGCCAGCAGGTGCACCACGGCATTGGTCGAGCCGCCGACGGCGGCATTGGCGAGGATCGCGTTCTCGAAGGCGGCACGGGTCAGGATGTCCGAGGGCTTCAGGTCTTCCTCGACCATCTCGACGATGCGCTTGCCGGTCAGGTGCGCCAGCGCCCCGCGCCGGGCATCGACGGCGGGCAGGGCGGCGTTCGTGGGCAGGGCCATGCCCATCGCCTCGACCAGGCTCGCCATGGTGCTGGCGGTGCCCATCGTCATGCAGACGCCCTTCGAGCGGGACATGCCGCTCTCGGCGGCCATGAAGTCCTGCAGGGTCATGTCGCCCGCGCGCACGGCCTCCGAGAACTTCCACACGTCCGTGCCCGAGCCGATGTCGCGGCCTTGCCACTTGCCGTTCAGCATCGGCCCCGAGGAGACCACGATGGCGGGCAGGTCCACGCTGGCCGCGCCCATCAGCTGGCCCGGCGTGGTCTTGTCGCAGCCGCCGAGCAGCACGACCCCGTCGAGACCGTAGGCGCGGATCGATTCCTCCACGTCCATCGAGAGCAGGTTGCGGAACAGCATGGCGGTGGGCTTCATCTGGGTCTCGCCCAGCGACATCACCGGGAACTCGACCGGGAAGCCACCCGCTTCCCAGACGCCGCGCTTCACCGCCTCCGCGAGGTCGCGCAGGCCCGAGTTGCAGGGCGTCAGTTCCGACCAGGTGTTGCAGATGCCGATGATCGGGCGGCCGTCGAAGACGTGATCCGGAAAGCCCTGGTTCTTCATCCACGAGCGATGGATGAAGCCGTCCTTGTCCAGTTTGCCATACCAGTGTTGCGAGCGGCGTTTGGTCATCGGTTCGGGTCCGCCTCCGGCGGGAGTATTTGGGCCAAGAAGAAGATCAGGCCGCGCGCGCGAGCCGGGCGAAGGCGGGCAGCCAGTCGCCGTGGGCCGCGCGCAGATCGTCGATCAGGGCGCGGATCTGGCGCAGGTCCAGCTCGGCGGCCGTGTGCGGGTCCATCATGGCGGCGTGGTAGATGTGTTCGGGGTTCTCGTCCACCAGCGCGCGCACGGTCAGCTCCTGCACGTTGATCTGGGACCGCATCAGGGCGACCAGTTGCGGCGGGATGTCCGCGACCGTGGTCGGCTGCACGCCGTTCGCATCGACGAGGCAGGGCGTCTCGACCGCGGCCCCGAGCGGCAGTTGCGGGATCTGGCCCCGGTTCGGCAGGTTGCCGTACATCGTGTAGGGCGTGTCGGTCACGATGGCGTTCATCATGTCGGCGGCGAACTCGTGGCTCTTCGGGACCGCGATCCCGGCCTCGGCCTTGAGCGCCCGCGCCTGTTCGGCCCAGTCCGCGGCCTGGATCACGCAGCGGCTGGGGTATTCGTCGAGCGGGATGCCGAAGCTCTCGATCAGGTCGTCGCGC
This sequence comes from Alphaproteobacteria bacterium, assembly GCA_030425945.1. Classification (GTDB taxonomy): domain Bacteria; phylum Pseudomonadota; class Alphaproteobacteria; order Rhodobacterales; family Rhodobacteraceae; genus Dinoroseobacter. The sequence continues at coordinate 1,864 of JAUHZL010000459.1, forward strand.
CCGTCCTTGATGAACCACGGCACGTACTCGGCCAGGTGCTCGGAGCTTTCGGTGCAGAAATAGCCCAGGTGCTCCATCACCTCGTAGCGGACCTTGTTGGTGCAATGCGGCCGCTCGATCGGCGTCTTGGGCAGGCGGCCGGTGCGGTAGCCCTCGCGCAGGGCGGGGTAGAGGCTGCGGCCGGCCGCGTCTTCCAGCTTCAGGAAGAAGGCGACGTGGTTCACCCCCGCCACCCGGTAGCGGATGTCGGCCGGGTCCATGTCGAGGTC
>JAUHZL010000460.1 GCA_030425945.1 Alphaproteobacteria bacterium
GCCGCCTCCATCCGGTAGGCGGCGCTGGCGCGCATGTCGCTGAGCGGCGTGAAGTCCGCCTCGAAGGCAGGCAGGGCAGCGCGGACGGTGGCCTCGGTCCAGGGCTGCCCGGTCAGCGCGGCCTCGACGGCGGACGCCCGCTTCGGCGTGCCCGCCATGCCGCCGAAGGCGATCCGGGCGGCGGTCACGGTGCCGTCGGTTACGGTCAGGCTGAAACAGCCGCAGACGGCGGAAATGTCCTGATCGAAGCGCTTCGACAGCTTGTAGCACTTCAGCCGGTCGGGCTGGCGGGGGATGCTGACCGCCTCGACGAACTCGCCCGGCGCGCGGTCCTGCTTGCCGTAGGCGAGGAAGAAGTCCTCCAGCGGCAGGCTGCGCCGGGCCGCGCCGTGGCGCAGGTGCAGCGTCGCCCCCAGCGCGATCAGGGCGGGCGGGCTGTCCCCGATGGGCGAGCCGTTGGCGATGTTGCCGCCGATCGTGGCGGCGTTGCGGACCTGCACCGAGCCGTAGCGGCGGATCATCTCGGCCATGTCGGGGTGATGCGGGCGCACGGCCTCCAGCACGTCGGTCAGCGTCGCCATCGCGCCGAAGCGGATCTCGGTGTCGGTGACGGTGATCGTCTTCAGGTCGGCGCAGCCGCCGAGAAAGGCGACCGGCGCGAGATCGCGCAACTGCTTCGTCACCCAGAGGCCCACGTCCGTCGCGCCCGCGATCAGGGTCGCGTCGGGGTGGGCGGCATACCACTCCGCCAGCGCATCGGCGGATGTCGGGCGGAAGGCGCCCTCCTGCGGGTCGGCGTCGGCCACCGGCAGCACCGGCGGGGCGGCGAGGTGCCCGGGCACCGGCACGTCGGCAGCGGCCTCGGCGGCGCGGATGATCGGGGCGTAGCCGGTGCAGCGGCACAGGTTCCCGGCCAGCTGGTCGTCGAAGTCGCGGCGTCCGTTCAGGTGCGCGGTGGCCATCGAGACGACGAAGCCCGGCGTGCAGAAGCCGCACTGGCTGCCGTGATGCGCGACCATGGCGCTCTGGACCGGGTGCGGGGTGCCGTCCGGCGCGGCGAGGCCCTCGACCGTGACCACGGCCTTGCCCTGCAACTGGGGCAGGAACAGGATGCAGGCGTTGAGCGCGCGCGCGCCGGTCTCGTCCCGAACCATCACGGTGCAGGCGCCGCAGTCGCCCTCGTTGCAGCCTTCCTTGGTGCCGGTCAGGCCGCGCCGTTCGCGCAGCCAGTCGAGCAGGGTGGTTGTGGGGTCGCTCGCAACCCGCACGGTCTCTCCGTTCAGAAGAAACGTGGTCTCCATAGGGTCTGTTCCGCCGCGGTACCGGAGGGCGTCTGCAAGGCCCCGCTCGATGCGGCGTAGAGCGCGGGCCTGCCTGTCCTGTCCCGGCAGCAAAGCGGCCCCGGCCCGGTTTGGCAAGCCTTTCCCGGACCGGCGCGCCGGATTTCCCGGCAGATGCCCGTTAGCTGAGCGTTGCGGCCAGCTCGCCCAGCTGCGTCGTGCAGGTGCCCCAGCCATCGTAGAAGCCCATGTCGGCGTGCGCCTTGGCCGAGGCGGCGGTCGCGTGGGACACCCGGACGTGATAGCGGCAGCCGCTGCCCGCCGGCTCCAGCGTGATGACGGCGGAGAAGGCGAAGTCCATCGGCCCGGTGCCGATGGCGTTCGGGACGAAGTCCGGTCCCAGCGCGTTGGTCCAGGCGATCCGGCGTTCCGGCTCGGCCACCAGGATGCAGCCGGGCGCGGGGTCCATCGTGCCGTGGTCCGGCACTTCCATCACGATCCGGAACCGCCCGCCGGGGTGCGGCTCGATCTCGGCGACCGGCTTCGGGGCGAACCACTGTTTCAGCAGCTCGGGTTCGGTCCAGCAGCGCCAGACCGCGGCGGGCGGTGCGGGCAGGCTGCGGGTGAATTCGAGGGTCAGGTCGTCGCTCATGGTCAGGTCTCCGGGGGCTTCGGGGGGGATGGGTCGGCAAGGGATTGCGCAAGGCGGTCGAGCCGGTCGAGCCGGCCGGTCCAGATCCGGCGCTGGCGGTCGATCCATGTCTCGACCGCCTGCAACGCCTCGGGGTGAAGGGTGCAGACCCGGACCCGCCCGGTCTTCTCCGAGCGGACCAGCCCGGCCTTCTCCAGCC
>JAUHZL010000461.1 GCA_030425945.1 Alphaproteobacteria bacterium
ATCAGCAGGAAGCCCGCGACCGACAGCGCCGCGACCAGCGTCAGGCGGCGCGCCGACTTGCGGCGCAGGGTGTCGCGCATCTGCTCGCGGCGCTGCGCGATGTTGTCGGCCTCGATCCGGTCGGGGTTCTCGCCCGTCGCGCGGGCATGCAGGATGCGGGCGAGCGGCCGGAGCGGCACGCGGGTCGGACCGGGGGGATGGAGCGCCGTCATCACCAGTCCTCGTCGGAAATCGGGTCCTGCGGCGCGGCGGTGTCGCGCACGCCGTCGAGACGCAGGGGATCCGCGCGGGCGACCGGCAGGCCGGGCCCTTCGGCCTCGCCTTCCGAGCTGTCGGGATCGGGCGGCACCGGGAACGGCACTTCGGCGACCCGGCCGAGGTCGTCGCCGGTCATCGGCATCAGGCCGAGCACGCCGAAGTTCAGGTCGGCGAGGTCGCGCAGGCGTTCGGGACGGTTGAGGTAGGCCCACTCCGCGCGTTGCAGCACGAGCGAGGACTTCAGCCCCCGGATGTCCCGGTTCAACTGGCGCACCTCGGCGCGCGCGTCGCGGGTCTGGAGGCTCTCGTCATAAGCCCAGTAGGCCAGTCCCACGACCAGCGCCACGGCCCCCGGATAGAAGATCAGCCGCATCTGCTACCCTCCTTCCGCCATTGCGGGTTTCGGCAGGCCCAGCGCGCCGCGGTCGGCCGGGGTGGCCGGCGCCTCGGTGCGCCAGCCGATCCTCAGCCGGGCCGAGCGGGCCCGCGGGTTCTCGGCGATTTCCGCCTCGGTGGGCGGCACCGCCTTGTCGAGCGTGAAGCGCGGGGCGCGCGCGGCGGCCTGCGGCGCGTGGCGCGAGCCGCCGCCGCCGGTGCTGGCGGCCTCGTGGAAATAGCGCTTCACCACGCGGTCCTCGAGCGAGTGGAAGCTGACCACCGCCAGCATCCCGCCGGGTTTCAGCGCGCGTTCGGCGGCCTCGAGCCCCGCGACCAACTGGCCGAACTCGTCGTTCACCGCGATGCGCAGCGCCTGGAAACTGCGGGTCGCCGGGTGGCTCTGGCCCGGTTTCGGGCGCGGCAGGCAGGCGGCGACCAGCGTAGCCAGCCGGGCGGTGGTGGTGACCGGGGCTTCGGCGCGGGCGCGCACGAGCGCCTTCGCGATCCGCCGCGCGGCGCGTTCCTCGCCGTAATAGTGCAGGATGTCGGCGAGGTCGGCCTCGTCGGCGGTGTTGACGAGATCGGCGGCGGAGGGGCCATGGCGGCTCATCCGCATGTCGAGCGGGCCGTCGCGCAGGAAGGAAAAGCCGCGCTCGGGCTGGTCGAGTTGCATCGACGAGACGCCGAGGTCCAGCACCACCCCGTCGAGCGGCCCGCCCGCGTGGGTGTCGAGGTCGGAGAAGGTGCCTTCGACCAGCTCCAGCCGGTCGCCATAGCGGTCTGCCCAGGCCTTCGCCATCTCGAACACGGTCGGGTCGCGGTCGATGCCGATCACCCGGTCGGCCCCCGCGTCGAGCAGGCCGCGCGTGTAGCCGCCCGCCCCGAAGGTGCCGTCGAGCCAGACGCCCCTTACCGGGGCGGCCGCCGCGAGGATGGGCGCAAGCAGAACGGGGACATGCGGCGCGGGGGGAGTATCGGACGCCGGGGCCGGCATCACGTCCGCCTCCGGCCTGCGTTCAGAAGGGCTGCCGCACCACCCGGACCCAGCGCGCGCTTGCGGGCGCGGGTCTCGGCCTCGATCTCGTCGGCGAGCGCGGTGCGCATGATCTCGAAGCTGCTGACCTTGCCGGCGAAGGCGACTTCGCCTTCCAGCCCGGCGGCATCGCGCAGCGCCTGCGGGAAGACGGTGCGCCCGCTGTCGTCGACGGTCAGCATGAAGGACTCGGAGCCGAAGATCTGCTCCATCAGGTCGCGGTCCTCGCCGTAGTCCATCGCGTCGATGGTGGCGCGGATGCCCGCGAGTTCCTGCATCGAATAGGCCACCAGCATGTCGGGCTTCAGCCCGTAGGTGATCAGCACGCGCGCGCCGGTGTCGGAGGAATAATCGGGATCTTGCCGCTGGAGCGTGGTGCGAAAGTCGGCGGGGATCGAAACGCGGCCCTTCGCGTCGATCTTGTTCCGGTAGGACC
>JAUHZL010000462.1 GCA_030425945.1 Alphaproteobacteria bacterium
ATTGTTAGCGCTAGCACAGCGCCCTTGACCTTGTCGTCCGCACGGACCTTGATGGAGACGACCCTTGCGTGACCTAGCCCCCGGACCCGACCGCGTGACCCATCAGGACATGACCCCCGCGCTGCTCCGGCAGTCGATGCTGCACCACCTGCGCTACACCCTCGGCAAGACCGAGGAGGCCGCCAGCCTCTATGACTGGCGCATGGCGCTCAGCTACGCGCTGCGCGACCGCATCGTGGACCCGTGGTTCGCCGCGACCCGGCGGATCTACGCGGAGAAGGCCAAGCGGGTCTACTACCTGTCGATGGAGTTCCTGATCGGCCGCCTGATCGAGGATGCCGCCGTCAACCTCGGGCTCCGCGACATGGCGGAGGAGGTGCTGTCGGGGTTCGGCCTGTCCTTCCGCGACGTGGTCGAGGACGAGCCGGACGCGGCCCTCGGGAACGGCGGCCTCGGCCGTCTCGCGGCCTGTTTCATGGAGAGCATGGCGACGCTGGGCCTGCCCGCCTACGGCTACGGCATCCGCTACGAACACGGTCTCTTCCGCCAGCGCTTCGAGGGCGGGCGGCAGGTCGAGACGCCCGAGGACTGGCTGATCCAGAACCACGCCTGGGAATTCGAGCGTCCCGAGGCCGCCTACGAGATCGGCTTCAAGGGCCATGTCGAAACGCGGGACGGCAAGCCGCTCTGGGTGCCAGGCGAGACCGTGGTGGCCTCGGGCCATGACACCCCGGTGATCGGCTGGCAGGGGCGCTGGGCCAACACCCTGCGCCTGTGGTCCGCCAAGCCGACCACGCTGTTCGATCTGGAGCGCTTCAACCGGGGCGACTATGCCGCCGCCGCCGAGCCGGAGGCGCTGGCCCGCACCATCTCGCGCGTGCTCTACCCCGACGATACGACCTTCGCGGGCAAGGAGTTGCGCCTGAAGCAGGAGTTCTTCCTGACCTCGGCCGCGCTGCAGGACATCCTGCGCCGGTTCCTCGCCCACGAGAGCGACCTGCGGCACCTGCCGAACCGGGTCGCGATCCAGATGAACGACACCCACCCGGCGATTGCCGGGCCGGAACTGGTCCGCCTCCTGTCCGACATCCACGGGATGCCGATGGACGAGGCGATCGAGACCGCGCGCGCCTGCCTCGGCTACACCAACCACACCCTGCTGCCCGAGGCGCTGGAGCGCTGGGCGACCTATCTCGTCGGCACCGTCCTGCCGCGCCACATGCAGATCATCGAGAAGATCGACAGCTGGCACCGCATGACCTACCCGATGCGGCCGCATTACACCGGCATCGTGAAGCATCACGAGGTGCGGATGGGCGAACTGGCCTTCATCATGTCGCACAAGGTCAACGGCGTCTCGGCGCTGCACAGCGAGCTGGTGAAGTCCACGCTCTTCCCCGACCTGCACCGGCTGCACCCGGACCGGATCGTGAACCAGACCAACGGGATCACGCCCCGGCGCTGGCTGAAGATGGCGAACCGTCCCCTGTCGGCGCTGATCACCGACACCATCGGCGACGGCTGGGAGGCCGACCTCGACCGACTGCGCGGGCTGGAAGCCCATGTCGACGATCCCGCCTTCCTCGACGCCTTCGACGCCGCCAAGCGGCAGAACAAGGTCGCGCTGTCGAACCGGATCGGGGCCGAAATGGGCATCGCCCTCGATCCCGACGCGATGTTCGACGTCCAGATCAAGCGCATCCACGAGTACAAGCGGCAGCTCATGAACGTGTTCGAGACCATCGGTCTCTGGCACCAGATCCGCCAGGCGCCCGACGCGGGCTGGGTGCCGCGCGTCAAGATCTTCGGCGGCAAGGCCGCGCCGGGCTACATGATCGCCAAGGAGGTCATCCACCTCATCAACGACGTGGCCGCGGTGGTGAACGCGGACCCGGCGGTGAAAGGGCTGCTGAAGGTGGTCTACCCGCCGAACTACAACGTCTCGATGGCCGAGCGCCTCGTGCCCGCGACCGATCTCTCGGAACAGATCTCGACCGCGGGCAAGGAGGCCTCCGGGACCGGGAACATGAAGTTCGCCCTCAACGGGGCGCTGACCATCGGGACGCTCGACGGCGCGAACGTCGAGATCCGGCAGGAGGTCGGGG
>JAUHZL010000463.1 GCA_030425945.1 Alphaproteobacteria bacterium
CATAGACCGAGGGGCCGAGCACCTTGCCGCTGTCGGCGTCGATCCGCGCCAGCAGGTCGAAGTCCACGAAACTGTCGTTCAGCGGCGTCACCAGCGTGTCGGCCAGCGAATGCGCCACCTGGCTGAGGCGGGTGTGGCTGCCGGGGCAGTCGATGCAGATGAAGTCGCAGGACTCCTCCAGCTTCGAGATCGCCGCGCTCAGCCGGTGGTCATAGACGTTCTCGCCCGGGCTGAGCGTCGTCTCGTCGATCTCGGGCAGGTCGATCATCTCGGGGGATTCGAGCCGCTGCCGGGTCTTGTCGCGGTAGGCGGCGCGGTTCTCGAGGTAGCGCCCGAAGCTGCGCTGCCGCAGGTCGAGGTCGAGCGCGCCGACCCGGTGGCCCATCCGGGCCAGCGCGGTGGCGACATGCATGCAGGTGGTGGACTTGCCCGAGCCGCCCTTCTCGTTCCCGAAGACGATGATGTGTGCCACCCGGATGCCCTCCGACCCAATACCCGAAACCCAACGCGCTGACGGGCACCCTATGCGGTTGCAGGTGCAGAGAAAAGGCCGGGGCTCAGTCCCCGAACCAGATCGCCGCCGCCTCCGACAGCACCGCGTCGGTGTCCAGATCGCCGTTCGCCAGCACAACGAGCACGGTGTTGCGCGCGGGGTAAGTGCGGAAGTCCGCAGCCGCGCCCTCGTACCCGCCCGAATGGCCGATCCAGTCGCCGAATTCGTCGCGTTCGACCCCGATCCCGAGGCCATAGCCCGCCCCCGGTTGCACTTCGGTCAGCCATTCGGCGCGCAGCGCGGGCCCGAGCAGGGCGTCGCCCATCGTCGCGGCACGGGCGAAGCGACCCACGTCGCGGGCATCCGCGACAACCGGCCCGTCGCCCAGCACGCTGCTCCACAGCATCGGGCTGACATCGCGCCCCTCGGCGTCGATGCCGCGCGCGATGTCGCCGCGCCCGTCCGCGCCGACCGTGCTGGCCTGCATCCCCGCCGGGGCGAACACGCGGCGGGTCAGCGCCGCCTCCAGCGAACCGTCGAGCCGCTCGAGGATCGCGCCCAGCAGCACGTAGTTGGTGTTGCAATAGTCGAAGTCGCTGCCCTTCGGGCGGGTGTCGGACGGGTCGGCCCAGTCCAGCACCTCGGCCGGGGTCCAGCGGTGGTCAGGGCGGGCGTACTGCGCCTCGACAAAGGCGTCGTCCAGATAGTCGGGCAGCCCGCTGGTGTGGCCTAGCAACTCGCGCAGGGTGCGCGTCGCGGCGATATCGCCCAGGGGCAGGTCGGCGACAAGCGCGCCCAGCGGCGCGTCGAGCGACAGCCGCCCCTCGGCCACAGCGCCGAGCGCCGCGACCGCCACCATCGGCTTGCCGGTCGAGGCGAGGTAGAACCGGGTCCCGGGCCGGGCGTCGCCCGCCGTCACGATGCTGTCGCCCGTGCCGTCATTCACCAGCAGGACCGCCGCGCCGACGCCGTCGGCCTCCAGCGCCTCGGCCAGCATGGCCTCGAGGTCCCCGATCGGGTCCGCCCTCAAGGGCGCCGCCGCCATCGCCAGCAGGGCCGCCAGTCCCAGGATCCGTCGCATGGTCATTCTCCCCGATCAGGTGCCTTGAATGAAAAACGCCGCCTCCCGGTCCGGGAAGCGGCGTTCGTGTCGCACGAGGCGGCTCAGGCTCAGAAGCCGAGGCCGGCGTACTTGTTCTTGAACTTCGACACGCGGCCGCCGGTGTCCATCAGGCGCTGGTTGCCGCCGGTCCATGCCGGGTGCACGCTGGGGTCGATGTCGAGCGCGAGCTGCTCGCCTTCCTTGCCCCAGGTCGACTTCATCTGGACCACGGTGCCATCGGTCATCTTGACGTCGATGAGGTGGTATTCGGGGTGAATGCCTTTTTTCATGGTCAGAGCCCTCACGCGTCCGATTTGGGTTTGTAGTTTGCGTCTTCGGCGATCCGGGCCGATTTGCCGCGACGGGCACGCAGGTAGTAGAGCTTGGCGCGGCGCACGCGGCCACGGCGCACGACCTCGATCGAGTCGATGTTGGTCGAGTACAGCGGGAAGACGCGCTCGACGCCCTCGCCGAAGCTGATCTTGCGCACGGTGAAGCTGGCGCCGA
>JAUHZL010000464.1 GCA_030425945.1 Alphaproteobacteria bacterium
GATGCCGACCGAGCGGCCGAGTTCGACACGGAAGGAGGCCCGGTCAAGGATCACCTTGCGCTGCTTCCCGGTCCAGAAGCTCTTACTGACATTGTCGAACTCGATCATCACACTACCCCGGACGCGCCCTTACCCTACACGCAAGGGTGGCGCATTGGCTGTGGTAGGCGGGCTATAGGGCAGCATTGTGTCCAATCCCGTGTATTTTCCGAGCGCTCGCGTCCGACTGTTGCCACGCCCCCGGATCCTGCCGTCAAGCCAAGGGGGCCGCCCCTGCGGACGGCCCCCCGGCTTGATTCGGCAGACCTCGGCCGTCCCAAGGTCAGGCGACGACCTTCTGCACGCGGGTCAGCTTGCCGACGAGCAGCGAGATCGCCGCCGCGCCGAAGCTGAACAGGGCGCCCATCTTGGCCGCATCCTGCACCGGACCCGGATCGAACGCGACCGAGGCCACGAACAGCGCCACCGTGAAGCCGATGGCGGCGACGCAGCCGACGACGAACAGGTCGATGGTGCGCATGCCCGCGGGCAACCCGAGGCCCAGCGGTTTCGCCGCGATCCAGCCCAGCAGAAGGATGCCGAGCGGCTTGCCGATCAGCAGACCCGCCAGCACCAGCCAGGTCGGCTCGCTGATCGCCGAGAACTCGACGCCCGCGTTCATCAGGCCGAACAGGAACAGCACGATCTCGACCGGGTACTTCAGCGCGTGCTCCATCTCGTTCAGCAGGTCGTGCAGATGCACCTCCGCCTCGGCGAAGAAGCCGAAGGCGCGGTCGGCATGCGGGATCGTCGGGACGATCGGCAGCAGACCCAACGCCGGGTGCAGGCCCGATTCCTGGAAGCCGTACCAGCTGAGGCAACCCGCGATGGCATACGGCCAGAACGACAGCTTGGTCCGCACCCAGGTGGACCGGGTCCGCAGCTGGTCACCGGCGTCGAGACGGCGCGGCAACCAGTTGAACAGCACGAAGACCCCGACAGCCGCACCAAGAGACAGCAGCAGCCAGACCGGTGCCAGGTCCCCCGACGGGTAGAAGATGGCGAGGATCAGCAGGCCGCCCGCGTCGTCGGCAATCGCCAGCAGCAGCAGGAAGCGCACCGCCGGGTGCCCAGCGCCGAACACCATGCGCCCGACGAGGTAGGAGAACGCGATGTCGGTGGCTGTGGGAATGGCCCAGCCGTTCGCGACGGCGCCGAACTTGGCCGGCCCGAGCAGCAGCGCAAGGCCGAGATAGACCGAGATCGGCCCCAGCATGCCGCCCAGCGTGGCGATCAGCGGGGTCACCGCCTTCTTGCCGCGCAGGCTGCCGTTCTGGAGGATCACGGCCTCCCAGACCTCCTTGGCGGCAATCGCGAAGAACAGCGCCATCAGCACATCGTTGACGAGGTAGTGCAGGGTCAGCGTGCGATAGGCATGCCCCGCCCCGTCGTCGTGCAGATGGCCGATGAAGAAGTGGTCGATCAGCGGGTACTCGACAAAGGCATGATAGCTGTGGGCATCGACGTTCGCCCAGACGAGCGCGGCCAGCGCACCGCCGATCAGCAGGAGCGAGTAGTCCGTTACGAAGTTCCAGACGCGGTACATATGTTCTCTTCCGTTCCCTCTCTCTCGGGGAGAGGCATAGGCGACCAGCCGGACTGCCGCAATGGAGCAGGTGCGCACAGTCGCGTGCAGGGCATGGTCCTCGCCGCGACGGGGTCTAGACTGCCCCGCATGGACCTGCCCGACGAAATCGCCGCCTGCCGCCTCTGCGCCGACCGCTTCGCCGCAACCGCCACCGGCCACGCGCCGCGCCCGGTGCCGTGGTTCGGCGCTGCGCCGCGCCTCCTGATCGCCGGGCAGGCGCCGGGCCTGCGCGTGCACGAGGCGGGCCGCCCCTTCGCCGATCCCTCGGGCGACCGGCTGCGCGCGTGGATGGGGGTGGACAGCACCACCTTCTACGACCGGGGTCGCGTCGCGATCGTGCCGATGGCCTTCTGCTTTCCCGGCTACGACGCGAAGGGGGCGGACCTGCCGCCGCCGCCGCTCTGCGCGCGGACGTGGCGCGCCCGGGTGATGGAAACCCTCGGGCCGGTGCCGCTGACCCTGCTGGTC
>JAUHZL010000062.1 GCA_030425945.1 Alphaproteobacteria bacterium
CCGGATCTGCGGCAGCCACCTGCGCCTGCTGATGGGGATCGAGACAAAGGGCATGCCGCTGACCGCCTTTTCCGCGCCCGGGGAACGCGGCCGGTTCCTGACCCTGACGGACACGGTCTTCGACCGACCGGCGATGGTAAACCTGACGCTGGAGGCACGGCGCGCGGGGCATGGGCCGGTGCCGGCCGAGATGCTGATCCTGCCGCTTAGGGACCGCACCGGGGCCGTCACGCGGGCGGTCGGGACGCTGGCGGCCCAGACGGTGCCGGGTTTCGCCCCCTGCCGTTTCGCGATTCGCGCCGAACGGGTGACCCCGGTGGTCATGGAACGGGCCGGCGACGCATGGCGTCCCGGCCCGGTTCCGTGGTTGCGCGTGGTGAAGTAGCGCCGCGCCCTCAGGCGGCGGCCGCTTGCTTCGCGCGGTGCTCCGAGATTTCCTCGGCCACGAGGAAGGCCAGTTCCAGCGCCTGGCTCGCGTTCAGGCGCGGGTCGCAGGCGGTGTGATAGCGCGACGACAGGTCGTCGTCGGTCACCGCGCGCATGCCGCCGGTGCACTCGGTCACGTCCTTGCCGGTCATCTCGAAATGCACGCCGCCGGGATAGGTGCCCTCGGCGTTGTGGATGTCGAAGAACTCGCGCACTTCCTGCAGAACGGATTCGAAGGGCCGGGTCTTGTAGCCGGAGTCGGACTTGATCGTGTTGCCGTGCATCGGATCGCAGGACCAGACGACCTGTGCGCCTTCTTCCTCGACCGCCTTGATCAGGCGCGGCAGGTGATCGCCGACCTTGCCCGCCCCGAAGCGCGCGATCAGGGTCAGTCGGCCCGGCACGTTCTTCGGGTTCAGCGTCGCGATCAGGCGCTTCAGGTCATCGGTGCTGATCGACGGGCCGCATTTCAGGCCGATCGGGTTCTGCACGCCGCGCAGGAACTCGACATGAGCGCCGTCGGGCTGACGCGTGCGGTCGCCGATCCACAGCATGTGGCCCGAGCCCGCGACCGGCTTGCCGGTGGTCGAGTCGGTCCGGCACAGCGCCTCCTCGTATTCGAGCAGCAGCGCCTCGTGGCTGGTGTAGAAATCGACCGACTGCAGCGTGTGCGCGGTGTCCTGGTTGACCCCGGCCGCCCGCATGAAGTCGAGCGCGTCCGAGATGCGATTCGCCATGTCGGCGTAGCGGGCCGCCTTCTCGCCCTCGACGAAGCCCAGCGTCCAGCCGTGGACGTGGTGCACGTCGGCATAGCCGCCGGTCGAGAAGGCGCGCAGCAGGTTCAGCGAGGCCGCCGCCTGCGTGTAGGCCTGCAGCATCCGGTCCGGATCGGGGATGCGGGCGTCCGGCGTGAAGGCGATGTCGTTGATGATGTCGCCCCGGTAGCTGGGCAGTTCCACCCCGCCGATTGTTTCGGTCGCGGCCGAGCGCGGCTTGGCGAACTGGCCCGCCATCCGCCCGACCTTCACCACCGGGCATTTTGCCCCGAAGGTCAGGACCATGGCCATCTGCAGCATCACGCGGAACGTGTCGCGGATGGTGTCGGCGCGGAACTCGGCGAAGCTCTCGGCGCAATCGCCGCCCTGCAGCAGGAAGGCGCGGCCCTTGGCCACCTCGCCGAGTGCCGACGTCAGCTTGCGGGCCTCGCCGGCAAAGACGAGCGGCGGATAGCTGGCGAGCCGGGTCTCGACGGAGGCCAGTTTCCCGGCGTCGGGATACTCGGGCATCTGGATGCGGGGACGCGCACGCCAGCCGGATTTGCTCCACGCGGCGGTCTGGGCGGTCGTGTTGCTCTCGGTCATGGCATTCTCCTCGGCACGCCTGAACGGGGCGGGTCTAGCGGCATCGATGCGCTTTGCCAAGCGCCGGAGGGCGGGGAATGATGGCGCTAACGGCGGACCAGCGGCAAAATGGCCCGGAGGTTTGCGACAGCTTCCGTCGCTTCCCGACCTTTCGGCTCCTTGCTCCCGCCCGGATTTCCCGATTATCTGACGGGCAGGCCCCCCGAATGACCGCAGACCCGGGCGCCCCTCAAGGACCTCGACCCCATGGCCATCGAAACCTCCACCCGGAGCTTTGCCGCACCCACCACCCGCTCGAAGGCGACCCCCGAGGCCGCGCCGAAGCGGTATGTCTTCGTGCTGCTCGACCAGTTCACCATGCTGTGCTTCGCCTGCTCGGTCGAGGCGCTGCGGATCGCCAACCGCATGGCGGGCCGGAAGCTCTATGACTGGGTGCTGGCGGGCGAAGGCGGCGAGATGGTCCATTGCAGCGCCGGGATCGGCTTCAAGCTGGACATGGACCTGGGCGAGGTCGAGCGCGAGGACGTCGTGATGGTCTGCGGCGGCATCGACGTGCAGGCGGCGACGACGAAGCGCCTCGTCTCGTGGCTCAGGCGCGAGGCCCGGCGCGGGGTGCGCATGGGCGGGCTCTGCACCGCCGGCTACGCGCTGGCGAAGGCCGGTCTGCTCGACGGCAAGCGGGCGACGATCCACTGGGAGAACCAGGACAGCTTCCAGGAAGAGTTCGAGGAGGTCACGCTGACCAAGTCGGTCTTCGTGGTGGACGGCAACCGGATCACCACGGCGGGTGGCACCTCGTCCATCGACCTGATGCTGAAGATCATCGCCGACGACCACGGCGAGGACCTGGCCAACCTCGTCGCGGACCAGCTGATCTACTCGTCGATCCGGACCGACCAGGATACCCAGCGCCTGTCGATCCCGACGCGGATCGGGGTCCGGCACCCCAAGCTGAGCCAGGTCATCCAGATCATGGAAAGCCACATCGAGGACCCGATCAGCCCGGCCACGCTGGCCAAGGACGTGGGCATGTCGACCCGCCAGCTGGAACGGCTGTTCCGCCGTTACCTGAACCGGTCCCCGAAGCGGTACTACATGGAGTTGCGGCTCCAGAAGGCGCGCAACCTGCTGATGCAGACCGACATGAGCGTGATCAACGTGGCGCTCGCCTGCGGCTTCGCCTCGCCCTCGCATTTCTCGAAATGCTACCGCGCCCATTACGACACCACGCCCTACCGCGAGCGCGGCACCCACGCGGCGCGCCTGTCGATCTGAACCTAGGCAGCCGACTCGCGCGTCGATTGTTCCAGGATCTCGAACGGTCCCCGACAGCAATCCGGGATTGTTCGCCGCGGAGGCCGGGTTTTGCCCTAACAGGCTGCTGAAAAAGTCGACGACATGCAGCGTGGGTATCAGAGCACCCCATTGTGGTTCGCCCTCGTCGAGCTGACAGGTTTTGGTTGTGCCTCGGTGCAGAGAGCTGCGCGAGAAACGCAGGTCTGAGGTCTTTATCAGCAGCCTGCTAAAGATGACATGGTTCTTCCGCGGTCTTGCCACGGAACTTAAAGTTGCGCCGTCTGAACGCGGGTGGTGCAATGACGGATCTTGGTCTCTTTCTGGTGGTCATTTTCGGGATGGGCGCGACGCTCATCTACTGGGACCGGTCCATGGACGACGACGAGGTGGAGGACACCTCTGACCCCGAGCCGGAACCCGACACCCCCGACACCACGATCTATGACGACGACGACAGCTTCGGCGATGACGGCGCGATCCTCGGGACCGAGGGCGACGACATCCTCTCGGGCGGCGTTCGGGCTGATGGCATCGGCGCCGAGAACACCGACACCACCACCCCCAACGATTTCATGCGCGGCGAGGGCGGCGATGACGTGCTGCTCGGCGGGATCGGGTTCGACCAGCTCGACGGCAGCCCCGGCAACGACACGCTGAGGGGCGGCGCGGGCGCCGACCTGGTCATTGATAGCCAGGGCGACGACATCTTGCGCGGCGACGACGGCGACGACTTCCTGCTCGATTTCGCCGTCGCGGACAGTGACACCTTCGAGGGCGGCCGCGGCGACGACGCGCTGGTCTCCAGCACCCCCGTCGTCGGGGACGCGCCCCATACCGCCACCATGACCGGCGGGCCGGGCGACGACTACTTCGGCACCGACCAGGGGCCGAACGGGCGACAGGTCATCACCGATTGGGATGCCAGCGACACCAACGACTTCAACCCACGCAACAACGATTACATCTCGCTCTACCGCACCGGAACCAGCCTGGCCGAGATCAAGTCGGCGGCACAGGCCGCTGCCGATGCCGGGCTGCCCGATACCGAGATCGACCTCGGGGAGTTCGGCACCTACGTCTTCGAGGGGGTCACGGACCCCGACGCCTTTACAGAGGACAACACGGGCCTCGCGGAAAGCGCGGGCCGGGCCGATGCGTCGGCCGACTTCATCTTCTTCACCGATAACTCGGTCGCCATCGTGGCCCGTCCCATCGTCGGGGCGCCGGTTGTCGGCCAGGCCGTGACCTGGGGCGACGGCACGTCTGCCTTCTTTGACCCTGAAAACGATCCCATCGCCACCAAGACCTTCGACGATCCCGGCGTCTATACCGTGCGCTACGCCGTCGAGACCTCGGCCGGAAGGTTCGGCTTTGTCGATTACCGGGTGGATACGATCAACCGGACCGTGACCGAGTCGCTGCGCGACGGGGGCCCGGTGGAAGGCTTCGGCGGTCTCTGACGCTAGCGGCTGATCCGGTAGAGCGCCCCGTTGGTGACCGACAGGAACCACAGCGCCCCGTCCGGCCCGGTGCGGATGTCGCGCACGCGGCCGGTTTCGGGCCCCTGCAGCCGCTCGACCTCGCGCCAGCCGTCGCCGTCGCGCTCCAGCCGCGAGATCAGCCCGAATTTCAGCGACCCGACGAACAGATCGCCGCGCCAGTCGGCGAACAGCCGCCCGTCATAGACCGTCGCCCCCGAGGGCGCGATCGACGGGTCCCAGTAATGCGCGGGTTGCGCCAGGCCCGGGGCCGCGGTGCCCTGCCCGATCCGGCTGCCGTTGTAGTTGACCCCGTACGAGATCACCGGCCAGCCATAGTTGACGCCCCGGCGGACCACGTTGACCTCGTCGCCGCCGCGCGCGCCGTGCTCGATCACCAGCAGGTTGCCCCGGTCGTCGAGCGTGGCGCCCTGCGGGTTGCGGTGGCCGTAGCTCCAGATCGCGGGCGCCGCCCCGGCCTGCGTGGCGAAGGGATTGTCGGGGGGCAGGCTGCCGTCCTTGGCGATCCGCAGGACCGATCCGGCCTCGGTTCCGAGATCCTGCGCGTTCGGCCCGTCGCCCCGGTCGCCCACCGTGACGTAGAGAAACCCGTCGCGCCCCTCGACGATCCGGCTGCCGAAATGCCGCCCGCCGCGGGTGCCCGGGCGCATTTCGAAGATCGTCTGCACCCCGGTCAGGCTGCGCGCGCCCTCGGCGAAGGTCGCCCGCGCGACGGCGGTGCCCTGCCCGCTGCCCTGCCGGGCGGAATAGGTCAGGAAGAGGGTGCGGGTGCTGGCGAAATCACGCGGGATCAGCAGGTCGAGCAGGCCGCCCTGCCCCACGTCGGCCACCTGCGGCACACCGCCGAGCCGCGTCGCCGTCCCGTCCGCGCCGACATGCAGCAGCCGCCCTGCCCGCTCGGTGATCAGCACCCCGCCTTCCGGCAGGAAGCCGAGCGCCCAGGGCTCGGAGAGGCCGCCGACGACCCGGGTGACCGACAGCGTCCCGAGCGAGCTGTCGAGCGCCCGGGCGGGTCCGGCGGCCCCCAGGGCGAGCGAGATCAGGGCAGCAAGAACAACACGAGACATGGACGGCTCCTTCGGTCCGGGTCGCGACATCCCGGAACAGCTAGGCAGCCCGCCCGCCCGGCCAAGCCCCGCGCCGATCACGTCCGCGCCAGCCGGATGCCCCGATGCGGGCCGCGCAAGACATCTTTTCTTTCCCGGTCGCCCCGCTTACGGTGCCTGCGGACAACGATCCAACACGGGAGATCACCAATGAAAAAGCTGCTCATGGCGAGTGCAGCCACCGCGCTTCTGGCCGGTGCCGCCTCGGCCGAAGACATCAAGATCGGCATCATCCTGGGCTTCACCGGCCCGCTCGAAAGCCTCACCCAGCAAATGGCCGGCGGCGCCGAGATCGCGATCAAGGAGGTCAGCGATTCCGGCCTTCTGCTCGGCGGCTCGACCGTCAGTGGCGTGCGCGGTGACTCGACCTGCATCGACGCGGCAGCGGCGACCGCGGCGGCCGAACGCCTCGTGACCGCCGATGGCGTCAAGGGGATCATGGGCGCGGACTGCTCCGGCGTGACCGGCGCGATCCTGCAGAACGTCGCGCGCCCGAACGGCATCGTGATGATCTCGCCCTCGGCAACCTCGCCGGGCCTCTCGACCGCCGAGGATGACGGCCTGTTCTTCCGCACCGCGCCGTCGGATGCCCGCCAGGGCGTCGTGATGACCGAGATCCTGATGGAACAGGGCATCAACGAAGTCGCCGTCACCTATACCAACAACGACTACGGCAAGGGTCTGGCCGACAGCTTCCAGCAGGCGTTCGAAGCCGCGGGCGGCACGGTCACCATCAACGCCGCCCATGAGGACGGCAAGGCCGACTACTCGGCCGAAGTCGGTGCGCTCGCCGCGGCCGGCGGCCAGCGCCTGGTGGTTGCGGGCTACGTCGACCAGGGCGGTTCGGGCATCGTGCGCGCCGCGCTCGACAGCGGGGCCTTCGACACGTTCCACTTCCCGGACGGCATGGTGTCGGACGCGCTGGTCGAGAACTTCGGCGCCGAGATCAACGGCTCGACCGGCCAGAACCCGGGCACCGACTCGGAAGGTGCCGCGATCTTCGCAGAGCTGGTCGGGGACGCGTTCAACGCCACCTCGCCCTTCGCCGCCGAAAGCTATGACGCGGCGGCGCTGATCTTGCTCGCGATGCAGGCGGCGGGTTCGTCGGATCCGGCGGCCTACAAGGAGAAGGTCTTCGACGTGGCGAACGCCCCGGGCGAGCCGATCCTGCCGGGCGAACTGGCCAAGGCGCTCGAGATCATCGCGGCCGGTGGCGACGTCGACTACGTCGGTGCGTCGGCGGTCGAACTGATCGGACCGGGCGAGTCGGCCGGCAACTACCGCCAGATCGAGATCAAGGACGGCGCGCTGTCGGTGGTCCAGTACCGCTGATCGCTGGCGATCTGATCTGAACATTGTGCCCGAAATCTCTGATTTCGGGCACATTTCTTAACTCTTGTGAGGTGGCCGGATGATCGTCGTCGAGAACGTCCACAAGCACTTCGGCGGGTTTCACGCGGTGGACGGCGCCAGCCTGTCGATCGCGAAGGGCTCCATCACCGGCCTGATCGGTCCCAACGGCGCGGGCAAGACCACGCTGTTCAACGTGATCGCGGGCGTCCTCAAACCGACCTACGGACGGATCACGATGGAAGGCGAGGACATCACCGGCCTCGAGCCGCACGAGCTGTTCGGCAAGGGCCTGTTGCGCACCTTCCAGATCGCGCACGAGTTCTCGTCGATGTCGTGCCGCGAGAACCTGATGATGGTGCCGCCGAACCAGGCCGGCGAACGCCTGTGGAACACGTGGTTCCAGCGCGGGCGGATCGCCGAGGAGGAAGCGGCGCTTCTGAAGAAAGCCGACGAAGTCCTTGATTTCCTGACCATCGGCCATCTGAAGGACGAGAAGGCCGGCAACCTGTCGGGCGGTCAGAAGAAGCTGCTGGAGCTCGGGCGCACGATGATGGTCGATGCGCGGATCGTCTTCCTCGACGAGGTCGGCGCGGGCGTGAACCGGACGCTGCTGAACACCATCGGCGACGCCATCCTGCGCCTGAACAAGGAGCGCGGCTACACCTTCGTGATGATCGAGCACGACATGGATTTCATCGGTCGCCTCTGCGACCCGGTCATCGTGATGGCCGAGGGGCGCGTCCTGGCCGAAGGCACCATCGAGCAGATCAAGGCGAACGAGCAGGTGATCGAGGCCTATCTCGGCACCGGATTGAAGAACAAGCACAAGATTGCGGCGGGGTGAACGGGATGAGGTATGAGGGTACCCGGGGGCGGCACGGTGGCTGAGCCCTTCCTGATCGGGGACAAGATGACCGGCGGCTACGGCAAGGGCGCGGACATCCTGCACGAGTGCACGATCGCGGTCGAGGAAGGCGAGATCGCGGTGATCGTCGGCCCCAATGGTGCGGGCAAATCCACCGCCATGAAGGCGGTCTTCGGCATGCTGAACGTCCGGCAGGGGGCGGTGCGCCTCGGTGGCGAGGACATCACGCGCCTGTCGCCGCAGGACCGCGTCGCCAAGGGCATGGCCTTCGTGCCGCAGACCTCGAACATCTTCACGTCGCTGACCGTGGAAGAGAACCTCGAGATGGGGGCCTTCCTGCGCCGGGACGACATTTCTCACACGATGGCACAGGTTTACGAGCTGTTCCCGATCCTGAAGGAGAAGCGCCGCCAGCACGCGGGCGAGTTGTCCGGGGGCCAGCGCCAGCAGGTCGCCGTCGGGCGCGCCCTGATGACCCAGCCCAAGGTCCTGATGCTGGACGAGCCGACAGCCGGCGTCTCCCCGATCGTGATGGACGAGCTCTTCGACCGCATCATCGAGGTGGCGCGGACCGGCATCTCGATTCTGATGGTCGAACAGAACGCCCGCCAGGCGCTCGAGATCGCGGACAAGGGCTATGTGCTGGTGCAGGGGCGCAACGCCCATACCGGCAGCGGCAAGGACCTGCTGCAGGACCCCGAGGTCCGGCGCAGCTTCCTCGGCGGCTGAGCCATGTCGGAGCGGAGCATGACATATCCAGATACCTTCTACGCTAGCCCGGAGTGCCGCCGATGGACATGATCAACGCCCTGGTCGTGCTGGCGAACTTCGTCATCATCCCGGCGACCGCCTATGGCGCGCAACTCGCGCTCGGGGCGCTGGGGGTGACGCTGATCTACGGCATCCTGCGGTTTTCGAATTTTGCACATGGCGACACGATGGCCTTCGGCACGATGGTCGTCATCCTCGCGACCTGGGGTTTGCAGGGGGCCGGGATCTCGCTCGGGCCGCTGCCGACCGCCCTGCTCGCCCTGCCCGTCGGCATCGCCGCCTGCGCGGTTCTGGTGATCGTGACCGACCGCGCCGTTTATGCGCATTACCGGCGGATCAAGGCCCCGCCGATCACCTTCGTGATCGCCTCGCTCGGCGTGATGTTCATCCTGAACGGCCTCGTCCGCTTCGTGATCGGTCCCGACGACCAGAGCTTTGCCGACGGCGCCCGATTCCTGATTTCCGTCAGGGATTTCCGCGAGATGACGGGACTTCCTGAAGGCCTAGCGATCCGCACCAGCCAGGCTTTGACGCTGGTCACGGCAGCCATCGCGGTCGCCGCGCTGTTCTGGTTCCTGAACCGGACCCGGACCGGCAAGTCGATGCGCGCCTACTCGGACAACGAGGATCTCGCGCTGCTGTCGGGGATCAATCCTGAACGGGTCGTCCTATATACGTGGCTGATCGTGGCGGCGCTGGCGACGACGGCCGGGGTGCTTTACGGCCTCGACAAGAGCTTCCGTCCCTTCGTCTATTTCCAGCTCCTGCTGCCGATCTTCGCCTCGGCCATCGTCGGCGGTCTGGGCAATCCGCTCGGGGCCATCGCCGGGGCGTTCGTCGTTGCCTTCTCGGAGGTTGCCGTGACCTATGCCTTCAAGAAGGTACTGGGATACGTCCTGCCCGAGGCATGGGCACCGGACTCGCTCGCCCAGTTGCTGAGCACCGACTACAAGTTCGCCGTCAGCTTCATGATCCTCGTGATCGTGCTTCTCTTCCGGCCCACGGGCCTCTTCCGGGGGAAATCGGTATGACGCTCAATCTCCGGGCCATCGGCCTCTTCGCCCTCGTCGGGCTGATCATCGTCCTGACAGGCATACTCCAGTCCTGGAACGTCGCGCTGACCATCGTCAACATGGGCCTGATCAGCGCGATCATGGCGCTCGGCGTGAACATGCAATGGGGCTACGCGGGCCTCTTCAACGTCGGGATCATGGGTTTCGTCGCGCTCGGCGGTCTCGCCGCGGTGCTGACCGCGATGCCGCCCGTGGGCGAGGCCTGGGCCGCCGGCGGGATCCGCCTGTTGCTGGGGCTGGTCTGCGGTGCGGCGACCATCGTGGCGGCGATCCTCGCGTGGTCGAAGCTGCCGAAGACCCGCCTGCGGGCGGTCATCGTCTTCGTGATTCTTCTCGGCGGCTTCGTGCTTTACCGGATGGTCTTCGACCCGGCCCGCAGCGCGGTCGAGGCGGTCGACCCGGCCGCCACCGGCTATCTCGGCGGGCTCGGCCTGCCCGTCGTTCTGGGCTGGCCGATGGGCGGCGTCCTGGCTGCGGGCGCGGCCTGGATCGTCGGCAAGACCGCGCTTGGCCTGCGCTCGGACTATCTCGCCATCGCAA
>JAUHZL010000465.1 GCA_030425945.1 Alphaproteobacteria bacterium
GGACGTTCATCGCCGGGCTGCCCATGAAGGTCGCCACGAACAGGTTCGACGGCGTGTCGTAGATCTCCTTCGGGGTGCCCAGTTGCTGGACATAGCCGTTGTACATCACCGCGATCCGGGTCGAGAGGGTCATCGCCTCGATCTGGTCATGGGTCACGTAGACGATGGTCGTCCCCAGCCGCTGGTGCAGCTTCTTGATCTCGGTCCGCATGTCGACGCGCAGCTTGGCGTCGAGGTTCGACAGCGGCTCGTCGAAGAGGAACACGTCCGGGTTCCGCACCAGCGCGCGGCCCATGGCGACGCGCTGACGCTGGCCGCCGGACAGCTGGCCCGGCTTGCGCGAGAGCAGCGTCTCGATCTGCAGGAGTTCGGCGACCTGCTTCATCGCCTTCTCGCGCTCTTCCTTCGGGGTGCCGTGCATCTCGAGGCCGAAGGTGATGTTCTGCCCCACCGTCATGTTCGGGTAGAGCGCGTAGGACTGGAACACCATCGCGATGTTGCGTTTCGATGGGTGAACCCCGTTCATCACCCGGTCCTTGATCCGGATCTCGCCGCTGGTGATGCCTTCGAGACCGGCGATCATGTTCAGCAGCGTGGACTTGCCGCAGCCCGAGGGGCCGACGAGCACCAGGAACTCGCCCTCCTGCACGTCGATGTCGACGCGGTGCAGCACCTCGACGGCGCCGTAGGACTTGGTGACGTTGTCGATATCGAGAAAGCCCATGGCCTCAATCCTCCGGATTGTCCGGCGCGGTGCAGTGGCCCCGCGCGTTCGGATTTTGAAATGCGCCACGAGCGCCTTTCATTTTGTTGCACAAAACCATCCCTCACCCTTTCACCGAGCCCGCCATCAGCCCGCGCACAAAGTAGCGACCGGCAACGATGTAGACGAGCAGCGTGGGTGCGGCGGCCATGATGGCCCCGGCGAAGTGCACGTTGTATTCCTTCACGCCCGTGGAGGACGACACGAGGTTGTTCAGCGCCACCGTCATCGGCATCGAGTCGAGGTCGGCGAAGGACGCGCCGAACAGGAAGTCGTTCCAGATGTTGGTGAACTGCCAGATGAAGCTGACCGCGATGATCGGCCCCGAGGACGGCAGCAGGATGCGCCAGAAGATGCGGAAGAACCCCGCCCCGTCGATCTGCGCCGCCCGCACCAGCTCGGTCGGGAAGGCCGCGTAGTAGTTGCGGAAGTAGAGCGTGGTGAAACCGATGCCGTAGACGAAGTGCACCAGCACAAGGCCCGGCGTCGAGCCCGCCAGCCCCATCAGGCCCAGGAGCCGCGCCATCGGGATCAGCACGATCTGGAACGGGATGAAGCACGAGAAGAGCAGAAGTCCGAACAGGATCTTGTCGCCCCGGAAGCTCCACTTCGTCAGCACGTAGCCGTTGAGCGCCCCGAAGAAGGTCGACAGCAGCACCGCGGGCAGCGCCATCAGGATCGAGTTCATGAAATAGGGCTTCAGGCCCGTAGGCTCGACCCCGATCTGGGCGGTCGACCAGGCCGAGCGCCACGGGTCCAGCGTCCAGACCGTCGGCAGCGCGATCATGTTGCCGCCGGTGATCTCGCCCAGCGGCTTGACCGAGTTGATGCTCATGACGAAGAGCGGCAGCAGGTAGAACAGCGCGAACAGGATCAGCAGGAGATAGATCAGCACGCGGACCGGGGCCGAGGTGCGGATCGCGGTATCTGTCGAGGCACCGGCCATCACTTCTTCTCCTTCAGTTCTGCGTAGAGATACGGAACCATGATCGCCGCGACGGTCATCAGCATGATCACCGCGGAGGCCGCGCCGATCCCCATCTGGTTGCGCGAGAAGGTGTAGGAATACATGAAGGTCGCGGGCAGTTCGGTCGCCCGTCCGGGCCCGCCCCCGGTCAGCGCGATGACGAGGTCATAGCTCTTGATCGCGAGGTGCGACAGGATCACGAAGGCCGACAGGAAGGCCGGGCGCAGCTGCGGCAGGATGATCCGCCGGTAGAGCGACCAGTTCGACGCCCCGTCCATCTGCGCGGCCTTCAGGATCTCGTTGTCGATCCCGCGCAGGCCGGCGAGGAACATCGCCATGGTGAAGCCCGACGACT
>JAUHZL010000063.1 GCA_030425945.1 Alphaproteobacteria bacterium
ACGATCCCGTCGCGCCCCTCGAAATGCGCGTAGACCGTCTGGCGCGACAGGTCGGCCTCGGCCGCGATGTCGGCCATCGACACGCGCCGGACCCCGTAGCGGGCGAAGAGGCGGCTCGCGGCCTCGAGGATGCGGGTCTCGATCTCGGTCATGGCGTGCCATGTTTACAAAGCGACAAGGTCTGTCAAGTTACAGGTTGACAAATGAGTGCCCAATGTCAACCTGTCAAAGGATAACGCGGACGCGGCCTGCCCCGGTGCCGCCAGACAGGGACTGACCCATGCAGATCACGGTGAACGGCATACCCCGCGAGGTGGACGCCTCGCCCGACACGCCCCTCCTCTGGGTGCTGCGCGACACGCTCGGGCTGACGGGCACGAAATACGGCTGCGGCGTCGCGCAATGCGGGGCCTGCACCGTCCATATCGACGGCGAGGCGGTGCGCTCGTGCCAGGTCGCGGTGGGCGACCTCGAAGGCAACGTCACCACCATCGAAGGGCTCGGCACCCCCGAAAGCCTGCACGCGGTGCAGGCGGCCTGGGTCGCGCACCAGGTGGCGCAATGCGGCTACTGCCAGTCGGGCCAGATCATGCAGGCCGCCGCGCTGCTCGCCGCCACCCCGGACCCCAGCGACGACGAGATCGACGCGGCGATGTCGGGGAACCTCTGCCGCTGCGGCACCTACCCGCGCATCCGGGCCGCCGTGAAGGCCGCCGCGCAGTCGATGCAGGAGACCTGAGATGAGCCGTGCCGGAAAGATCGCCCGCCGGACCTTCCTGATCGGGGCCACCGCCATCGCGGGCGGCGTCGCCTTCGGGGTGTGGCGCTACAAGACCCCCTACGCCAACCCGCTGGAGGCCGACCTGCCCGAGGGCGCGGCGGCGCTGACCCCCTATGTCCTTGTCACGGCCGAGGGCATCACCCTGATCACGCCGCGCTCGGACCTCGGGCAAGGCGCCTACTCGGTGCAGGCCGCGCTGATCGCGGAGGAACTCGACGTCGACCTCGACCAGGTGACGGTCGATCCCGGCCCGCCCTCCGCCGCCTACTGGAACGGGGCGCTCGCGACCGAAGCGGGCGAGTTCATGGAGGCGGCGAACGGCATTCCCGCCGCGGCGGCGGTGACGATCGCCTCGGCGGGCATGAAGTTCATCGGCATGCAGATCACCGGCGGCTCGACCACGGTGCCGGACGCCTATGTCAAGCTGAGGCAGGCGGGCGCGGTGGCGCGCGAGACGCTGAAGCGCGTCGTGGCGCAGGAGCGCGGTCTGTCGCGTGACGCGCTGCGGACGGCCCGCGGCGCGGTGATCCTGCCCGACGGGACCGAGATTCCCTACACCGCGCTGGCCGCTCAGGCCGCCACGGTCGACCCGGTCACCCACGTCGCGCTGCGCCCGGCCTCGGACTGGCGGCTTCTGGGCAAGCCGATGCAGCGGCTCGACATCCTCGCCAAGTCGACCGGCACCCAGGGCTACGGCATCGACCGGGTCGTGCCGGGCATGAAGATCGCCACCATCCTGCTGAACCCGGCACAGGGCGGCGCGCTGAACGGCTACGACGCGTCCGAGGCGCTGGCGCTTCCCGGCGTCGAGGCCGTGGTGCCCGTGACCGGCGGGCTCGGCATCATCGCCCGCGACACCTGGACCGCCTTCAAGGCGAAGGACCTGATCGCCGCGGACTGGGGCCCGGCGCCCTTCCCCGCGACGATGGAGGGGCACTGGCAGGCGCTCGCCGACAGTTTCACCGAGGACAGCCTCGACTCGCGCCCGCGGGACGACGGCGATGTCGCGGCGGCACTGGCCGGAGGGGCTGCGGTCGAGGCCGAGTATCGTACGCCGTATCTCGCCCATGCGCCGCTGGAGCCGATCAGCGCCATCGTGCGCGTCGATGCCGACGCGGCCGAGGTCTGGACCGGCACCCAGATCCCGCGCTTCGTGCAGCAGAACGTCGGCCGGATCGCGGGCATCGCCCCGGAAAACGTGACGGTCCACGTCGAGTACATGGGCGGCAGCTTCGGACACCGCCTGGAGGACGAGGTCGTCAAGCAGGCCGCCGAGATCGCGGCCCAGATGAAGGGCACGCCGGTCAAGCTGATCTACAGCCGCGAGGAGGACATGATGCATGACTTCCCGCGCCAGATCGCCATGGCCCGCGCGCGCGGCACCGTGAAGGACGGCCGGGTCGAGGCGCTCGACCTGTCGATCGCCATGCCCTCGGTGATGGGGTCGCAGATGGGCCGGCAGGGCCTGTCGGTGCCCGGCCCGGACAGCCAGATCGTGGCGGGCGCGTTCGAACAGCCCTTCGCGATCCCGCACCAGCGGATCACCGGCTACCGCGCGCCCGAGCTTGCGCCGATCTCGTCCTGGCGCTCGGTCGGGGCCTCCTCGAACGGGTTCTTCTACAACGCGGCGCTCGACGAGCTGATCCATGCCGCCGGGGCCGACCCGCTGGAAGAGCGGCTGCGGCTGGCCAGCGATCCGCTGGCGCGCGGCGTGCTGGAGGCGGTCGCAGAGATGTCGGACTGGCAGGGTCCGCTCGGCAACAGGCGCGGGCGCGGGGTGGCGATGACGCGGTCCTTCGGCGTTCACACCGCCGAGGTGGTCGAGGTCACGGCGACCGACGGCGGCATCCGGATCGACCGGGTCTGGGTCGCGGCGGAGGTGGGCCGGGTGCTCGACCCGGTGAACTTCGAGAACCTCGTCGCGGGCGGCGTGATCTGGGGCCTCGGCCACGCGATCAACTGCGAGATCACCTATGCCGACGGGATTGCCGAGCAGGACAACTTCTATGCCTTCGAGGGGATGCGGCTCTACCAGTGCCCCGAGATCACGGTGCGCGGGGTCGGGAGCGGCGACCGGGTCCATGGCATCGGCGAGCCCCCTGTCCCGCCGGCCGCCCCGGCGCTGGCGGGCGCGATCTTCGCGGCGACCGGCACCCGGCTGCGCGAGATGCCGTTCAACCGCTTCGTCGATTTCGTCTGAGGGGCGCGCCGCCCCTCAGCGCAGCCAGAGCCGGGCGTAGGGCGGCAGGGCGATCATGCCGTGCTCGGGCACGACCTGCCCGCCCGACAGCGCGTCAGTGAACCGGGTGGCGCCGGCGTCCTCGGCCCAGCGGGCGGACAGGTGGCGCCATTCGGCGGTGAAGTTGTAGAGGCAGACCAGCGGACCGGCGGGCGCGGCCCTGCGGTGGGCGAAGAGGCCCGGCAACGGGGCGTCCAGCACCTCGGTCGGGACCGCGCCGTGCAGTTCGGGACAGGCCGCGCGGGCCGCGAGAATGGCGCGGGTGCCGTGCCAGACCTTGGCCTCAGGGGTATCGCCCCCGGTCATGGCGGCGGCGGCGCGCGCCCAGTCCATCCTCGGGCGATGCACCCAGCGGCTGTCATGGGCGTGTTCGGGCACCGTCCGGTAGCCGTAGTCGTTCAGCAGCGCGATCTCGTCGCCCATGTAGATCAGCGGGATGCCGCCCCAGCCCGCGATCAGCGCATGGCCGAGCAGGATGCGGTCCACCGCGCGGTCGATCTGCCAGGCGTCGCCCGCCTCCAGCGCGGCTTCCAGCCCGGCGAGCGAGGCGAAGCTGCCCGAGATCCGCTTGTCGCCGGTCTCGGGGTTGTACTGGAACAGCTCGCCCCGCGCGAAACTGCCCGGGAAGCTGCCGTCGTAGAAATCCGACAGGAAGGCGCGGTGCAGCACGCCGCTGAACCCGAGGGCGGCGGCGTCCTCGTCGGTGACGGCCCAGCCGATGTCGTCGTGGCAGCGGATGTAGGTGGCATAGGTGGCGTTCGGCAGGCTGGTCGGGAAATGCGTCTGCAGGACGTGGCGCATCAGCCCGGTGTCGCGGGTAGCCAGCGCCGACCAGAACTGCACCATCAGCGAGTTGTGATAGGCGAGGTTGCCCTCCTTGCCCGCATGCTCGCCCGCGCCGAGGTAGGGGATCATCTCGGCCGGACCGACGATCGCCTCCTCGAGGTGGATCACGGCGGGCGCGGCGATCCGGCAGGCGGCGCGCAGGGCTTGCAGCAGCATGTGGACCTCGGGCTCGGACTGGCACTTGGTGCCCATCCGCTTCCACATGAAGGCGACCGCGTCGAAGCGCAGGATTTCCGCGCCCCGGTTGGCGAGGTGGAGCATGATGTCCACCATTTCGAGGAACACCTCCGGGTTGGCCCAGTTCAGGTCCCACTGGTGTTCGTTGAAGGTGGTCCAGACCCATTTCCCCATCTCCGGGTAGTGGGTGAAGCTGCCGGGCGCGTGCTCGGGGAAGATCTCGATCAGCGTCCGCTCATAGGCCTCGGGCAGCGTCGCATCGTCGAACATCAGGTAGTAGTCGGCATATTTCGCCTCGCCCGCGCGGGCGCGCACGGCCCAGTCATGCTCCTTGGCGGTGTGGTTCAGCACCATGTCGACACAGACCGAGATGCCGCGCGCCCGCAGCGCCTGCGTCACCGCCTCGAAATCCGCCATGCTGCCGTAGGCCGGGTTGATCGCCCGGTAGTCCATCACCGAGTAGCCGCCGTCCGAGTCGCCGGGGCGCGGCTGCAGGCAGGGCATGAAATGGACATAGGTGATGCCGAGCGCCTCGAGATAATCGAGTTTCTCCAGAACACCTTGCAACGTGCCGTTGAAGCGGTCGAGGTAGAAGACATAGCCCGCCCGGTCGGGGCGCTGGAACCAGTCCGGCTCGAGGTCGCGTTCGAGGTCGAGCCACTTCAGCTCCTTCGGCCGGGCCGTCCAGTTCCGGCGCAGCACCGCGACCAGATCGGCGCGGAAGGCGTCGTAGCGCGGATGCGCGCCGTAGAGCCGGTCGAGCATGTCGAAGAGGTCGGCGTGACTGCGCCTAAGGCGCATCTCGAACAGGCGGTCGTCGTCGGCCCGGGACATGGGCGGCATCTCCGTGGCCGGACGTCAGGACCGCCGCCGGGTCGGCCGGACCGGGGCGGGAAGGCGGGACAGGCGCGGCGAGGCGCGCTCAGGTGATCACGTCGGGCGCGGTCCGCCCGGTGTGCCCGGGGATGTCGGCCAGCGCATGGGCGGCGCGGATGATCGGGGCGAGCGCCTCCTGCGGGTCGAGGTCCAGATCCCCCGGCCCCGGCACGTAGCGCTCGAGGTAGACTCGCAGCGTCGCCCCCGAGGTGCCGGTGCCCGACAGCCGCAGCACGATGCGCGCGCCGTCCTCGAAGACGATCCGCACCCCCTGCCCGGTCGAGACCGAGCCGTCGACCGGGTCGGTATAGGCGAAGTCGTCAGCGCTGGCCACGGCGCGGCCCTCGTGCTCGGCGCCCGGCAGGTCGGCAAGCCGGGCGCGCAGGGCGGTCATCATGGCGTCGGCCTTCGCGGTCTCGATCGCCTCGAAATCGTGGCGGCTGTAGTAGTTGCGCCCGTAGCGGTGCCAGTGGTCGGACAGGATCTCGGCCACGCCCTGCCCGCGCGCGGCGAGGATGTTCAGCCACAGCAGCACCGCCCAGAGCCCGTCCTTCTCGCGGACATGGTCCGAGCCGGTGCCGAAGCTCTCTTCGCCGCAGAGCGTCGCGCGGCCCGCGTCGAGCAGGTTGCCGAAGAACTTCCAGCCAGTCGGCGTCTCGTAGGCGGCAAGGCCCATCGCCTGCGCCACCCGGTCGGCCGCGGCCGAGGTCGGCATCGACCGCGCCACCCCCTTCAGGCCCGCGGCATAGCCCGGTGCGAGATGCGCGTTCGCCACCAGCACGGCGAGGCTGTCGGACGGGCTGACGTAGGTGCCGCGCCCGACGATCATGTTGCGGTCGCCGTCGCCGTCCGAGGCGGCGCCGAACTCGGGCGCGTCGGGCCCCATCATCAGGTCCATCAGCTCATGCGCCCAGGTCGGGTTGGGATCGGGGTGCATGCCCCCGAAATCGGGCAGCGGCGTGCCATGCACCACGGTCCCCGCCGGGAAGCCGAGGCGGCGTTCGAGGATCTCGGTCGCGTAGGGGCCGGTGATCGCGCACATCGCGTCGAAGCGCATGGAAAATCCGCCCTCGCGCAGCGCGCGGATCGCGCAGAAGTCGAAGAGCCGTTCCATCAGCGCTGCATAATCCGCGACCGGATCGACGACCTCGACGGTCATGTCGCCGAGGCGCACCTCGCCGAGGGCCGAAAGGTCGATATCCGGCGTCTCCAGCGTGCGGTAGGCGGTGAGGCCCCGCGTGGCGGCGTGGATCGCCTCGGTCACGCCCTCCGGCGCGGGGCCGCCGTTGGGGGTGTTGAACTTCAGGCCGAAATCCTCGTCCGGGCCGCCGGGGTTGTGGCTGGCCGACAGGATCAGCCCGCCATCCGTCCCCCGCAGCCGGATCAGGTGCGAGGCGGCGGGCGTCGACAGCAGCGCCCCCTGCCCCACGATGACCCGCGCCGCCCCGTTGGCGGCGGCCATGCGCAGGATCGTCTGCGACGCGCGGTCGTTGAAGTAGCGCCCGTCGCCGCCCAGCACGAAGGTCTTGCCCGCCGCGCCGCCGATGGCGTCGAAGATCGCCTGCACGAAGTTCTCGAGGTAGCCCGGTTCCATGAACACGCGGGTCTTCTTGCGCAGGCCCGAGGTGCCGGGTTTCTGGCCCTCGATGGGACGGGTCGGAACGGTCAGGGGCGCGGTCATCGGGTGTCTCCTGTCGGCTGGTGCGCGAAGACCAGAACGGCGCTGGCCGGCACGGGCACGCGGGGGGCGCGCACCGGGGTCTCGGGCGCGTCCGGGCGGGTGGTGTCGAGAAGGCAGGTCCAGCCGGGCGCGCCGCACTCGGGCAGCACCGCCTCGGTCGCGGGACCGGCGTTGAAGATCAGGTAGAGGGTCTCGCCGCAATCGGCCTCGGCCGGGGTCTCGGCTGCGGTGCGCAGCTCGACGCAGATCGCCCGCGCGCCGGGATCGTCCCAGTAGGCCGCCTCCGGCACCGCGCCCGAGGGCAGCCGCCAGACCACGTCCGGCCGACCGTCGCGGGGGCGCGGACGGGCGTGCAGGAAGCGGCGCTGGCGCAGCACGGGATGGGCGCGGCGCAGCGCCGTCAGCCGGGCGACGAAGGCGGCAAGCCCGGTGTCCGGGCTGGCCCAGTCGACCCAGCCGGTGGCGTTGTCCT
Organism: Alphaproteobacteria bacterium; assembly: GCA_030425945.1. Taxonomy (GTDB): domain Bacteria; phylum Pseudomonadota; class Alphaproteobacteria; order Rhodobacterales; family Rhodobacteraceae; genus Dinoroseobacter. The sequence continues at coordinate 7,073 of JAUHZL010000063.1, forward strand.
GCGCATAGGCGTTGTTGTTGCCGCCCTGCGAATTGCCGATCTCGTCGCCTGCCAGCAGCATCGGCGTGCCCTGGCTGAGGAACACCGAGGCCAGCAGGTTGCGCTTGCGCAGCGCGCGCGCGGCGCGGATCGCTGGATCGTCGCTGGGGCCTTCGGTGCCGAAGTTGTCGGAATGGTTGCTGTCGGTGCCGTCGCGGTTGTCCTCGCCATTGGCCGCGTTGTGCTTCGTGGCGTAGCTGACGAGGTCCTCCAGCGTGAAGCCGTCGTGGACGGTGACGAAGTTGATCGAACTGGTCGCGGGCCGTCCCCGGTGGTCGAAGCGCTCGGCCGAGCCCAGAAGACGCTTGGCGAGGTCCGGCAGCAGCCCCGCATCGCCGCGCCAGTAGCGGCGCAGCCCGTCGCGGAAGCGGTCGTTGTATTCGAGGAACGGATGCGGGAAGCCGCCGAGCTGGTAGCCGCCGGGCCCGAGGTCCCAGGGCTCGGCGATCAGCTTTACCCGGCCCAGCACCGGGTCCTGCCGCAGCGCATCGAGGAAGCCGCCCTGCGGGTCGAAGCCCTGCACCTCGCGGCCCAGCGTGGTGGCCAGATCGAAGCGGAACCCGTCGACATGCATGGTCTCGACCCAGTACCGCAGGCTGTCGAGCACCATCCGCAGCACCATCGGGTGCGCCACGTTCAGCGTGTTGCCGGTTCCGGTGTCGTTGACGTAGTAGCGCCCGCCGCCGGTCAGCCGGTAGTAGCTGGCGTTGTCGATGCCCCGGAAACACAGGGTCGGCCCCAGCTCGTCGCCCTCGCCGGTGTGGTTGTAGACCACGTCGAGGATCACCTCGATCCCGGCGGCATGGAAGCGGCGCACCATGGTCTGGAACTCGCGGATCGCGTCCTCGGCCATGTAGCGCGGCTCGGGCGCGAAGAAGCCGACCGACTGGTAGCCCCAGTGGTTGCGCAACCCGCGCTGCACGAGGAACCGGTCGTCGAGAAAGGCGTGCACCGGCATCACCTGCACGGTGGTCACCCCGAGCCGGGTCAGGTGGTCGAGCATCGGATCGGAGGACATCCCGAGGTAGGTTCCGCGCCAGCCCGGCGGGACCAGCGGGTGCCGGGCGGTCAGGCCCTTCACATGCGCCTCGTAGAGCACGGTTTGCGCAGGCGGCACCTGCGGCGGGCGGTCGTTGCCCCAGGCGAAGGTCGGATCGGCCACCACCGATTTCGGCACCGCGAAGGCGCTGTCGCGGGTGTCGAAGCCCAGGTCGGCCCGCGCCGCGCCGACCCGGTAACCCATCACCGCGTCCGACCATTTCAGCGCGCCGTGCAACTGCTTGGCATAGGGGTCGATCAGCAGCTTGTTCGGGTTGAAGCGGTGGCCCGCCTCGGGGGCATAGGGGCCGTGCACCCGGTAGCCGTATTTTGCCCCCGGCGTCAGGCCCGCGACATGGACGTGCCAGATCTCGCCGTCGCGCTCGGTCAGCGGGATGCGGGCGATCTCGCGGCGGCCGTCGTCGGAGAAGAGGCACAGCTCGACCCGTTCGGCATGGGCCGAGAACAACGCGAAGTTGACCCCCTCGCCGTCGAACTCGGCGCCGAGCGGGTACGAGCGCCCGGCGGCGACGCGCAGGTGCGGCAGGCGCCGGGGCAGCGTCCGGTCGGGACCCGTCACGTCAGAAGGTCCGCGTAGAGCGCGGCATAGGTCCGCGACGAGGTCTCCCAGCCGACCGGGGACTTCATCGCGGCGCGCTGCATCCGCGCCCAGGTCGGACGGTCGGCAAAGAGCGCGAGGCAGCGCCGCAGGGTCTGGGTCAACGCCAGCACGTCGGTCGGGTGAAAGGTCAGGCCGGTCGCGGTTCCGGCGGCCAGCGCCATCGTGTTGGCGTGGACCACCGTGTCGGCCAGCCCGCCGGTCGCCGCGACCACCGGCAGCGTGCCATAGCGCAGGCCGTAGAGCTGGGTCAGGCCGCAGGGCTCGAACCGCGAGGGCACCAGCACCACGTCGCCGCCCGCGAACATGCGGTGGCCCAGCGCCTCGTCATAGCCGATCTTCACGCCGACCCGGTCGGGCCAGGCGGCGGCGAGGCCGCGCATGGCGTGCTCCAGCCCCGGATCGCCGGACCCGAGCACCACCAGTCCGCCGCCGCCCGCGAGGAACTCGGGCGCGGCCGCCGCGATCAGGTCGATGCCCTTCTGCGCGGTCAGGCGCGAGATGACGATGGCGAGCGGCCCCTCGACAGGCCCGAGGCCGAACTCGGCCAACAGGGCCGCGCGGGCCTCGGCCTTGGGCTTGCGGTTCTGCGCGGTGTAGGGATGGGCCTGGTCCGGCGCGGCGGGGTCCCACAGCTCGGTATCGACGCCGTTCAGGATGCCCGAGACGACCTCGGCGCGCGCGGCGATCACGCCTTGCAGCCCCATGCCGAACTCGGGGCGCATCAGCTCCTCGGCATAGGTGGGGCTGACCGTGGTGATCCGGTCGGCATGCACGAGGCCCGCCTTGAGCGAGGAAAGATTGCCGTAATATTCGAGGCTTCCGGCGTGGAACTCATGTAGCGGCAGGCGCAGCGCGGCCAGCCGCTCGGGGCTGGCGTGGCCCTGGAAGGCGATGTTGTGAATGGTGATGACCGACTTCACCGGAGCCGCGCCGCCAAAGCGCAGGTAGGCGGGCGCGAACCCCGCCTGCCAGTCATGCGCGTGCAGGATGTCGGGCACCCAGCCGTCGGTGCCTCCGCCCCGTGCCAGCGAGGCCGCCACCCAGGACAGCGCCGCGAAGCGCTCGGGGTTGTCGGGGAAATCGTGCCCGCCGTCGGAATAGGGCCCGCCCGGCCGGTCGTAGAGATGTGGCGCGTCGAGCAGCAGCAGCGAGAGGCCATGCGCCTCGACCGCCTCGACGGTCGCGGGACCGCCGAAGAGCGCCGGATCGGACCAGACCGTGCGGGTCTTTCGCCCCAGCTTCGCCGCCAGTCCCCGGTAGGCGGGGATCAGGACGCGCATGTCCCAGCCGAGCGGCGCGAGCGCCTTCGGCAGCGCGCCCACGACATCGGCGAGGCCGCCGGTCTTGACCAGCGGCACGCATTCGGAGGCGACGGAGAGGACACGGCCGGGCATCGGGCTACTCTTTCGCGGCGCGCCAGGCGTCGATCATCGGCTCGGTGATC
>JAUHZL010000064.1 GCA_030425945.1 Alphaproteobacteria bacterium
GTCTCCTTGAACATGTGACGGGCGCGATGTGCCCGTCCAAAGTCTCATTTCCATGACAGGACCGGGCCCGCGCGGGGCCCGGCCTCGATCGGTGCAGGCTGGGGGCCTCAGGCCTCGGCGGCGTCGCTTTCGAGCGCCTCTTCGGCCAGACCGGCCTCGAGCTCACCGAGGTCCACACCGGCGGCGTCCATCTGCGCGGTCATGCCGTCGAGGGCCGCGCGCGACACCAGATCGCAATAGAGCGCGATGGCGCGGGCCGCGTCGTCGTTGCCCGGGATGATGTAGTCCACGCCGTCCGGCGAGCAGTTCGAGTCGACCACGGCCACGACCGGGATGCCCAGCTTCTTGGCTTCGAGGATCGCGAGGTCTTCCTTGTTCACGTCGATGATGAACAGCATGTCCGGCACGCCGCCCATCTCGCGGATGCCGCCCAGCGAGGCCTGCAGCTTGGCCTGGTCCCGCTCCATCCCGAGGCGCTCTTTCTTGGTGAGGCCCTCGGCGCCGGTCGCCATCAGCTCGTCGATTTCCTTCAGACGGCGGATCGAGTTCGACACGGTCTGCCAGTTGGTCAGCGTGCCGCCCAGCCAGCGGTGGTTCATGTAGTACTGTGCGCAGCGCTCAGCGGCTTCGGCGACCGGGCCCTGGGCCTGACGCTTGGTGCCGACGAACAGGATGCGGCCGCCCTTGGCGACGGTGTCGCGGATGGCCTTGAGCGCCTGGTCGACCAGCGGCAGGGTCTGGGTCAGGTCGAAGATGTGGATGCCGTTCTTGGCGCCGTAGATGTAGGGCGCCATGCGCGGGTTCCAGCGCTGGGTCTGGTGGCCGAAGTGCACACCAGCTTCGAGCAACTGGCGAAGATTGACGTCAGGAAGCGCCATGTCCGTATCCTTTCCGGTTTACGCCTCGACGGGACCGTTCAGATCCAGGTGGATCAACCGGCGGACATGGCGGGATGTCTCCCCGCGCAGGCCCAGGCCCCGTCTGTGAAGTGGGGGCGCTTTACGGCAAAGCGCGCCCCCCTGCAAGTCTCAACTGTCCCGGGAACGGAACCCGGCCAGGAACCGTCCCAGCAGGCCCTTGGGCGCCTCCGGTTCCGACTTCACGCCGAGCCCGGGCTTGCCGCGCGGATCGACCGGGGCGACGCCCGGACGCGGCGGCAGGTCGCCCTTCTCGGTCGCCCGGTCGGCCAGGCTGCGGGCCCGCGCGATCTGCGCCAGCGCGGCAGCGGACGGGGCATCCTGCGGCAGCGCGCGCGGCGGCAGCGTGGCCTTGGCCAGCGGCGGACGCACCGGTGGGCGCTCCAGCGGCGGCAGGGCGGCGGGCCGTTCGACCGGCGCATCAAGCGGCGGCGTGACCCGGACCGGTTCCGGCAGCGTCTCGGCGACCGGCGCGGCGGCGGGTTCGGCCCAGAAGCCGTCGAGCAGGTCGTGGACCCCGGCCCGGCCCGCTTCCAGCACCTTGGCGCGGCCCGGACCGGTGCGCTGTGCCGACGCCATCACGACGCTGCCGACGGCCAGCGCCAGCGTGGCGTGCACGATCGCGTCGTCATGGTGCACGCTCATCCCGCGCGCCATCTCGACCCGCACCGCGTGCTGCACCGCTTCATGCGTCGCGCGCGCCTCGTCCGTGCCGCGCGAGACGTCGACGGCAAGGCCCGCCAACGTGCAGGTGCGCGCCGTCGGCGTCGCGTTGTTGGCGAGGTAGCTCTCGAAGACCCCGCGCATTTCGGACAGCAGCCCGGCCGGGTCCTGCGACACCCGCCGCTCGAGCGCCAGCAGCAGCGGCGTCTCCTGGTGGAGCGCGGCGAGGAAGATGTCCTCCTTCGATTTGAAGTGCGCGTAGAACGCCCCGCGGGTCATCCCGGCCCGCTGCATCACCTCGTCGATCCCGACATTGTCCGGCCCCCGGTCCCGGAACAACGGCGCAGCTTTCCCCAGAAGTTTCTTTCGAATCCGCGCGTTATGCGCGTGCTTTCGACTCTCCTGCTTATCCATGACAGACACCATATTTATGACAGCAGCTTCGTATAACATGATTCGCGCCCGAGTCATGCAGAACGGCACTGGACCGGTTGCCGGTGCCGTGGCAGAGCCGGACGCATGACTGGCAAACCCGACATTCTCTGCATCGGATCCGTCCTTTGGGATGTGGTCGGCCGCGCGCCGGTGCGCATGAAGGCGGGCCATGACGTGCCCGGCCGGATCACCGTCCTGCCCGGCGGCGTCGCGATGAACGTGGCGATGACGCTGGCGCGGTTCGGGATGCGCCCGGCGCTGCTGACCGCGGTCGGCCGGGATGCCTCCGGCGAGCAGCTGCTGGCCGAGGCGCAGCGTCTCGGCCTCGACACCGCCCATGTGCACCGGGGCGACGCGGCGACCGACCGCTACATGGCCATCGAGGGCTCGAACGGGCTGGTGGCGGCCATTGCCGACGCGCACGGGCTGGAGGCCGCCGGGGACGCCATCCTCGCACCCCTCGACACCGGGCCGCTCGGCACCGCTGCCGCGCCCTGGGAGGGGCTGATCGCGCTCGACGGCAACCTGACCGAGGCGCTGCTGGCCGACATCGCCCACCGCCCGTCCTTCGCCCGCGCCGATCTCCGGATCGCTCCGGCCTCGCCGGGCAAGGTGCGCCGCCTGCTGCCGCTGCTGCGCCACCGGGGCGCGACGCTCTACATGAACCTGATCGAGGCGAACCTGATGCTGGGTGCGCATCACGAGTCGACCGAGCGCGCCGCCGAGGCGCTGCTGGCCGCGGGCGCGAACCGCGTGCTGGTGACCGATGGCGCGAACCCGGCCAGCCTTGCCGCCGCGCACGACATCCGCACCAAGGCCCCGCCCGCCGTCACCGTGCGCCGTGTGACCGGCGCTGGCGATACCTTCATGGCCGCGCATATCTCCGCGGAATATCATGGAAAACCGCCGGAAGACGCGCTCGATGCGGCGCTGGAAGCGGCGGCCCGCTACATCTCGACGGAGGACCTGCCGTGACCGCCCTGCCCCTTCAGATGTCGTCCGAGGTGGCCACCGCCCGCGCCGAAGGCCGCCCGCTGGTGGCGCTCGAGTCGACGATCATCACCCACGGGATGCCGTTTCCGCAGAACCTCGAGACCGCGCGCCGGGTCGAGGCGGCCGTGACTGAAGGCGGCGCCGTACCCGCCACCATCGCCGTTCTCGACGGAACACTTCACATCGGCCTCGACCCGGAGCGGCTTGAAACGCTTGCCAAAACGCCGGAGGCGCTGAAGCTCAGCCGGGCCGACATGGCGGTGGCGATGGCCCGGGGGCAGACCGGGGCGACCACCGTGGCCGCCACGATGATCGCCGCGCGAGCGGCCGGGATCGGGGTCTTCGCCACCGGCGGCATCGGCGGGGTGCATCGTGGCGCCGAGCTCAATTTCGATATTTCCGCGGATCTTCAAGAGCTTGCACAGACCCCCGTCACCGTCGTGGCAGCCGGGGCGAAGGCGATCCTTGACCTGCCGAAGACGCTGGAAGCGCTTGAAACCCTTGGTGTTCCGGTCCTCTGCTACCGCAGCGACGCGTTCCCGGCCTTCTGGATGACCGACAGCGGCCTGCCCGCCCCGGTCCGGGTCGAGACCGCCGACGAGATCGCGCGCGCCCACGCGATGCGGGAAGCGCTCGGCCTGCCGGGCGGGCAACTCGTCGCGAACCCGATCCCCAAGGCCGACGCCCTGCCCGCCGAGCTGATCCTGCCGGTCATCGACGCCGCCCTCGCCGAGGCCGCCGCGCAGGGCATCGCCGCAAAGGCCGTGACGCCCTTCCTGCTGGCGCGCATCTTCGAGGCGACCGGCGGCCGTTCGCTGACCGCGAACATCGCGCTGGTGCTGAACAACGCCCGCCTCGCCGCCGCGATCGCCTGCGAACTGGGCGCCACGCCCCCTGCGACGCCCTGAACAGTCCCCGACGCCTTGTTTGCGGCCCGTGGCATACCTAATACCAAGTCACGGGCTGGAGTGACGAACCCTTGAAGCTGGATACCGAACCGCCACCGCCGAAACGCGGTCTTCTGGGCGCTCTCAGGAACAACTTCCTGACGGGTCTCATCGTGATCGCGCCAATCGGCGTGACGATCTGGCTGATCTGGACCATCACCGGCTGGATCGACGGCTTCGTGCTGCCGTTCATCCCCTCGGCCTACAACCCCGCGCTGCTGATCGAGCATTACTTCGACCTGACGATCGACATTCGCGGTCTCGGCGTCGTGGTGTTCCTGATCTTCACCTTCGTCGTCGGCTGGATCGCCAAAGGCCTGATCGGCCGTTCGCTGATCGCCTGGGCCGAGCGCCTTGTCCTCAGCCTGCCGGTGGTCCGCTCGGTCTATTCCGGCCTGAAGCAGATCACCGAGACGGTGCTGGCGCAGGGCGAGGCCAGCTTCGAGAAGGCCTGCCTCGTCGAGTATCCCCGTCGCGGGATCTGGGCCATCGCCTTCATCTCGTCGAACGCCAAGGGCGAGATCGCCGAGCGTGCCAACACGCCGATGGTGTCGGTCTTCATGCCGACCACGCCGAACCCGACCTCGGGCTTCCTGCTCTTCGTGCCGCGCGAGGATATCATCGTGCTGGACATGAGCATCGAGGACGCAGCCAAACTGGTCATCTCGGCCGGTCTCGTCTACCCGAACGGCGAGAAGAAACCGCCCGAGCCGCGGGCCATCGGCTGAAACGAAGCGCGGGGCCCGAAGGCCCCGCACCGGGCTCTGTCCTACTCTTCGACCCACCACACGTCCGGCTGGAACCCGATCCAGTCGCCGTACATCGGCAGTTGCTCGGGATAGTGCAGCGCCGCGTCATGGGCGATCCAGCTGATCGGGTTGTGCCACAGCGGGATCACGTAGCGCCCCGAGGTCAGGATGCGGTCGAGCGCCCGCACCGCGGCGCGGTAGTCGTCCTGGCTGTCGGCGGTCAGCATCTCGTCCACCATCGCCTCGATCGCCGGGCTGGCCACGCCCATCATGTTGCGCGATCCGGGCGTCTCGACCCCGTCGGCGCCCCAGTAGAGCCGCTGCTCGTTGCCCGGGCTCAGCGACAGACCCCAGCGATAGTAGACCATGTCGAAGTCATAGGCGTCGGTGCGCTCCTTAAGCTGCGCGCTGTCCACCACCGACACCCGCGGCTCGATCCCCAGGCGCTTCAGCGCCTCGACATAGATGTCGACCGTCGACTGCACCTCGCTCGACCCCTGGCCCAGCAGGATCTCGAAGCTGAACGGGGCGCCGTCCGGGGTCATCATGGTGCCGTTCTCGATGGTGAAACCGGCCTCCTCGAACAGGCCCATGGCCCGGGCGATGCCGTCGCGGTTGCGCTCGCTGCCGTCCGACACCGGGAAGCTGTAGCCCTCCAGCGCGCCGGGCAGCAGCTCGTCCTTGTACGGGGCCAGCAATTCCGCCACCCGTCCCTCGGCCGGGCCATCGCGCATGCCGAGGACCGAGTTGGCGAAATAGGACGTGATCCGCGGCTGCGCGCCGTCGTTCAGGGTCTGGTTGATGAACTCGAAGTTGAAGGCGGTGATCAGCGCCTCGCGCACGCGCCAGTCCTGGAAGGCCTCGCGCCGGGTGTTCATCACGTAGCCGGTCATGCCCGTCGGCCGCTGGTGCGGGATCTCGGACAGGACGACCTCGCCCGAGCGGACGCGCGGGAAGTCATAGTCGCGGGCCCATTTCGCGGCGTTGGTCTCGCGCATGGTGGACAGCTCGCCCGCCTTGAACGCTTCGAACATCGCGGTGGCGTCGGCGAAGAACTCCATCCGGATCGTGCCGATGTTGGCCTGCCCGCGCATGAAGTTCACGTCGTTGCCCCAGTAGTCGGGGTTGCGGGTCAGCTCGACGAAGCGCCCGGCCTCGAAATCCGAGATCACGTAGGGCGCGGTCGAGATCGGCACGATCGAGGTGCCGTCGCTGTCCTCGAAGCTGACGCCCTCGTACTGCGCTTTCTTCAGGATCGGGCGCATCCCCATGATCAGCGCCAGTTCCCGGTCGGGCTCGGTGAAGGTCATGCGGATGCCGCGCTCGCCCACCGCTTCGATCGACGCCACGCGCGCCCAGGAGCCGCGATAGCGCCCGTGGCCCTGGGTCCCCAGCGTCTCGTAGGACCAGATCACGTCCTCGACGGTGACCGGGCTGCCGTCGCTGAACCGGGCTTCCGGGCGCAGGGTGAACTCGACCCACATCGAGTCGGGATCGGCCTCGACCGATTCGGCCAGCAGGCCATAGAGCGTGAAGGGCTCGTCCCAGGACCGGCCCATCAGCGATTCATACGCGAGGAACCGCAGTTGCCAGGGCGTCGAGCCTTTCTGGACATGCGGGTTCAGGCTGTCGAAGCTGCCGACCTGTCCGTCCACGAAGCGGCCGCCCTGCGGGGCCTCCGGGTTGGCATAGGGCAGCGACACAAAATCCGGTGGAAGCGCCGGGTCCCCATACATAGCGATGCCGTGCGCGGGCTCGGCCTGCCCGGCCCCGGCGGCCAGCAGCGCGGCCAGCGCCGCGGCCCCGCCGACCCGTCCAAGCCTGTGGAAAAACACTGATTTCATATCGGCAACTCTCCCTGACTGCCCTTTGTTCGTTGATCTCAGCGTATCCTGCCCGCCGGGCGCGGGCAAACTTTTCACTTTCCCTTGGGACATCAAGCGCCTATAACTAAGGCACTGCTCGATAGGTTTCTTGCCTGTATGAAACCTGCCTCAACGACTGAACGCCGGCCTTGTGCCGGCGTTTTTTTTGGCCGGGTTTCCGACGCGGCGGCGCCCTGCCCCCTGTCATTTTCGGCGGTGCAGCATTACCTCTGATCCGGACGCCAAACGGACGGAGGACCCCAATGGCCATCACCCAGGACCTAAGCGGCAAGACTGCCGTCATCACCGGCTCGAACTCGGGCATCGGTCTCGGAATCGCGCGGGAACTGGCCCGGGCCGGCGCCGACGTGGTGCTGAACAGCTTCACCGACCGCGACGAGGATCACGCGCTGGCCGCCGATCTGGCGGCGGAATTCGGCGTCTCGGCCCGCTATGTCCGCGCCGACATGTCGAAGGGGGACGACTGCCGCGCGCTGATCGCGGCGGCGGGCGCCTGCGACATCCTCGTGAACAACGCCGGCATCCAGCATGTTGCCCCGATCGACACCTTCCCGGTCGAGAAATGGGACGCGATCATCGCGATCAACCTGTCCTCCGCGTTCCACACCACCGCCGCCGCCCTGCCGATGATGCGCAAGGCCGGCTGGGGCCGGATCATCAACATCGCCTCGGCGCATGGCCTGACCGCCTCGCCCTACAAGAGCGCCTATATCGCCGCCAAGCACGGCATCGTCGGCCTGACCAAGACCACCGCGCTCGAGACCGCCGAGGAAGCGATCACCGCCAACGCCATCTGCCCCGGCTACGTCCTGACCCCGCTGGTCGAGGCGCAGATCCCCGACCAGATGAAGACCCACGGCATGGACCGCGACACCGTGGTGCGCGAGGTCATGCTGGCGCGCCAGCCCTCGAAGCAGTTTGCCACGGTCGAGCAGATGGGCGGCACCGCCGTCTTCCTGTGCTCGGACGCGGCGGCCCAGATCACCGGCACGACGATCTCGGTGGACGGCGGCTGGACCGCGCTCTGACCGGGCGCACCGACCCGATACCGACGTGATACCGACGTCATGCCGACGTCGGACCGACATCCCCGGAGGCCCCGATGCCCGTTCGCACCCGCCCGACCCGGATCAACCTCGCGCTCCAGGGCGGGGGCGCGCACGGGGCCTTCACCTGGGGTGTTCTCGACCGCCTTCTCGAAGACGATCGCATTGAAATCGCGGCAATTTCCGGCACCTCCGCCGGGGCGCTGAACGGCGCGGCGGTCAAGTCCGGCTTCGCCCGCCCGGGCGGCGGGCCGGAGGCCGCCCGCGAGGTCCTCGACTGGCTCTGGACCCGGATCGGCAGCCTCGACCACATCCCCGCCCTGACCCCCTGGCTGTCGGCCTTCCCGGCCGAAGCGATCTCGAAAGCAATTGAATACTCGCCGTTTTTTGCCGTCTCCGACACGCTGGGGCGGATGGTCAGCCCCTATGACAGCGGCCCCTTCTACCGCAACCCCCTGACCCCCATCGTGGAGGAGTTGCACTACGACGAGGTCTGTTCGCTCGACGGGCCGGAGCTGCATGTCTGCGCGACGAACGTCCGCACCGGCAAGGTCCGGGTCTTCACGGGTGACGCGCTCGGCCCGGACGTGCTGCTGGCCTCGGCCTGCCTGCCCACCCTGTTCCGCGCGGTCGAGATCCACGATCCCGACACCGGCCGCACCGAGGCCTATTGGGACGGCGGCTATACCGGCAACCCGGCGCTCTTCCCGCTCTTCGGGCAGCACCTTCCGAACGACGTCGTGATCGTCAACATCAACCCGCTCTACCGCGAGGAGGTGCCGACCACCGCGCGGGATATTCAGAACCGGATCAACGAGATAAGTTTCAACTCTTCGCTTCTGCGCGAACTGCGCGCGATCCAGTTCGTCAAGGAGCTGATCGCCGAGGGCAAGGTGCCGGCGGGGGCCATGAAGGACGTCTTCGTCCACATGATCGCCGCCGATGACCTGATGGTGAAGCTGTCGGTTGCCACCAAGCTGATGCCGAACCCGGCCGTGCTGGCGCAGCTCAAGGCCGCGGGCCGTGCGGCGGCGGAAGCTTTCCTCGACAGCGAGGCGCAGAACCTCGGCAAGGGCGGCACGGTGGACCTGCCGCAGACCTTCGGCGGACGGGTGCGACAGGTGTTCCGGCGGCGCGCGCGGGCCTGAGGCGGCTCAGCCCAGCGAGTAGCCCGCCCCGCGCACGGTGCGCACGGGATCGCTGCCGCCGTGCTGGCACAGGGCCTTGCGCAGCCGTCCGATATGGACGTCCACGGTGCGCGTATCGACGTAGATGTCGCGCCCCCAGACCCGGTCGAGCAACTGCTCGCGGCTCCAGACACGGCCCGGCTTCTCCATGAAGGTCGCGAGCAGGCGGAACTCCGTCGGTCCCAGCTTCAGCGGCTGTTCGTCCCGGAACACGCGATGGCTCTCGGCGTCGAGCAGGATGTCGTCGAACACCAGTTGCTGACCCGCCGCCGCGGGCCGCACCCGCCGCAACTGCGCGCGCACCCGCGCCATCAGTTCCAGCACCGAGTACGGCTTCACGACGTAGTCGTCCGCCCCGGTTTCAAGGCCGCGGATGCGGTCCACCTCTTCCGAGCGGGCCGAGAGCATGATGATCGGGATGCCGCGCGTGTCGGGACGCGTCTTCAGGCGGCGGCAGACCTCGATCCCGCTGACCGAGGGCAGCATCCAGTCCAGCACGATGATGTCCGGGGTTTCCTCGTCCACCATGACGAGGGCTTCCTCGCCGTTCTCGGCCAGAACGACGCGGAAGCCTTCCGCGGACAGGTTGTAGCCCACCACCTCGCGCTGCGCGGGCTCGTCCTCGACGACCAGCACCGTGGGTTGTTCCGCCGACGCCATCCGACCCTACCCCGCCGCGACGCTGGTGCGGTCTTTCTTCGGGCGCTCGTCCTCAGGCAGCGACCCGGTGACGAGATAGACCACCTGTTCCGCGATCGAGGTGACGTGGTCCCCCATCCGCTCGATGTTCTTGGCGATGAAATGCAGGTGCATGCAGGCCGTGATGTTGCGCGGGTCTTCCATCATGTAGGTCACGAACTCGCGGAAGAGCGCGTTGTACATCTGGTCGATTTCCTGGTCGCGCAGGCGCACGGCCTGGGCCAGCTCGACGTCATGCTGGACATAGGCGTCGAGCGCGTCCTTCAGCATCGCGTCCACGGCGCGCGACATCCGGCGCAGGGTGCTGGCCGAAGCGCCCATCGGCTGCATCTGCACCAGCACGCCGGTGCGCTTGGCCATGTTCTTGGCATAGTCGCCCATGCGTTCGAGATTGGCCGAAATGCGCAGCACGCTGAGCACGACGCGCAGGTCGCGCGCCGCGGGCGAGCGCAGGGCCAGCACGCGGGCGGCCTCCACGTTGACCTGGTCCTCGAGGCTGTCGACCCGCGCGTCGCGCTGGCGCACGGTCTCGGCCAATTCCTCGTCCCGCTCCTCGAGCGAGCGCGCGGCGTCGGTGATCTGCTCCTCGACCAGACCGCCCATCTTCATGATCAGTGCCTGGATGCCTTCGAGATCGCGGTCGAAGGCGCTTGCGATGTGGCCC
>JAUHZL010000065.1 GCA_030425945.1 Alphaproteobacteria bacterium
TCCCGGCAGACCCGGACCGCACCAAACCCTGTCTAAGCGTAGGCCGGACCCGGGGCGCGCGCCAATAAAATCGCGCGCCCCGGGCATTGAGTCAGGCTAGTCTCACGCGCTCTTCTTGCGCCAGCTGTCGGCGGCGTAGGCCTCGCGGGCCTCGCGCGAGTAGGGGGTCGGCGAGACGCGGACCCGGATCTCGGCCTGGCGGTGCGTTTCGGTCGAGGTCTTGGCGGTGTCGTCCGGCTCGCCCCAGCGCAGGGTCAGCACGTCGCCGACCTGCACGCTCTGGTCCACCACGCCCAGCGAGAGCACGCAGCGCTCGTTGAAGCTGTAGCCGTTGAACATGCTCATGCCGACCATCTTGTCGCCCTGCATGATCATGTCGGCCGAGGACGACGCGTAGTTCGGCTGCGGGAAGTCGATCCACTTGTAGGGCGTGCCGTCCTCGAAGGCCGAGGCGATGACCTTGAGCACGTCGTCCTTGTTCCACTCGAAGGTGACCTTCTTGCGGTTCCTGGGCGAGTCCTTCATCGCGGCCAGCGCGGCCTTGCCGATGAAGTCGTCCTTCTTCCAGCCGATGTAGAAGTCATAGCCCAGTTCGAACGGGTTGACGTAGTAGTCCTCGATGTTGTCCGACACGAAGCTGCCGCCGATGGCGCCCGCCGCTTCGTACATCTCGGTGGACAGCCAGTCGCGGTAGTCCTGCATCATCCCGTCGCCGGTGTAGATGCCCGGCAGCGGCGAGGGGATCCAGCCCGACTCGAGCGTGTTGGTCGAGTAGGCCCGGCTGCCGCAGCGCACGAGGTCGACGCCCGCGTCCTGCGCGGCCTGCAGGATGGTCGACAGGATGTAGGACTTGTCCTCGTAGGGGCCCCAGATCTCGAGGCCCGGTGCGCCCGACATGCCGTGGCGCAGCGCCTGCACGCGCTTCGAGCCGATGTTGATCCAGTCGACGTGGAAGAACTTGATGTCCGGGATCGGACCGCCGTTCATCTTCTCGAAGATCTTCGGCGCGTCGGGGCCCTGGATCTGGTAGCGGTAGTGGGTGCGCAGCACCCGCTCGCCTTCGGGGCGCGAGGTCGAGCGCGGGTCATGCTTGATCCGCACGTTCCACTTGCCCCAGGCGGCGCAGAACATCAGCCAGTTCGAGGTCGGCGCGCGGCCGACGAGGATGAACTTGTCCTCGCGCTCGCGGAAGATGATGTGGTCGCCGATCACGTGGCCCGCCGGGGTCACCGGGACGAAGTGCTTGGCGCGGTTCAGCGAGAAGTTCGAGAAGCTGTTGATGCCGTGATGGGCGAGGAAGGCCTCGGCCTGCGGACCCTCGACGATCAGCTCGTCCATGTGGTGCGACTGGTCGAACAGCACCGCGCTGTCACGCCACGCGCGCTGCTCGTCGCGCCAGTTCGAGAATTCCGGGGTGACGACCGGGTAGACATACATCCCGATCTTCGAGTTCCGCAGCATGTCCACCGGGGTACGGTGCTGCGCCATTGCGTCTGTCAGGCTGGGCATTGGGTCCTCCTCTAGCTCCAATCTTCAGGTCACGGGGCCGACACGAGCGCGAGGCCGGGCACCCGCGCATGCAGCCGCGCGTCGCCCTTCATCACGTGGTCGAGATTCTGTCGCGCGAGCCGCGCGTGTTCGCGGGCCAGCGCCTCGGCCCGCGCGCCTTCGCGGCCGCGGATCGCGGCGACGAGCGCGCGGTGCTGGTGCTGCGCGCGGCGCAGGCTTTCGCGGAAATCGGGGATCAGGTCCTGTCCCTGCAGAAAGGCGGAAGGGGACGCGAGCGGCAGCCGCGTGACCCGGTCCACCTCGCGCCGCATCACGGCACTGCCCGACAGGGTCGCGAGCATCGCGTGGAACTGGGCATTGAGCGCGACGTAGCGGTCGAAGTCGAGGCCGCCGGGCGCGTCGAGCGCGGCGTCGATGCCGTCGAGGATGCGGTCGCACTGGGCAAGGTCCGCCGCCGACGCGCCGCGCTCGGCCGCGAGGCGGGCGGCCGTGCCCTCGATCACGCCGCGCAGTTCGATCGCGTCGACGATGTCGCTGCGGGTGAAGCTGGCGACGCGGCAGCCGCCGGTCTCGATCCGCTCCAGCAGGCCCTCCTCGACGAGCAGGTCCATCGCCTTGCGCAAGGGCGTGCGGGAAATCTCGAACCGTTCGGACAGCTGCACCTCGGGCAGGCGCGAGTTCGCCTCGACCTCGCCCGACAGGATCATCGAGCGCAGGCCCAGCAGCGCCTTGTCGAACTGCGTCATGCGGTCGCCTGCCGGCATCCGATCCCCCCTGCGCGGCCGACCCCCTCCCGGGTCCTCCGACACCGACAGACATAGGCTGTATACAGAAAGCCGTCAATCACCGCCGTTTCTTTGCGAAAGGCAAAGAAAACCCGTGGTGATGTATACAAGATGGGCTCAGGCTCAGGGCCACTCGTGCAGCGGGCTCTCCGGTCGATTCGGCGGCTGGCCGGGCTTCGGCCGCATCGCGCTGCGGTAGCGGCCCGGCGGCGTCCCGGTGAACTTGCGGAAGAACCGGTTGAAATGCGACGCGCTCGGGAAGCCGAGAATGCCCGCGATCTGGTCGATGGAATGGGTCGAGGTTTCCAGCAGGCGCCGCGCCTCGGTCACCACCCGCCGGTCGATCAGGTGCTTCGGCGTGGTGCCCCGCGTGCGGCGGCAGATGTCGGTCAGCCGGTCCGCCGAGAGGCCCAGCCGTCCCGCATACTGCGCGACGGTCCAGCGGTCGCGGAAATGCGCTTCGCAGAGCGCGGCGAAACGGTTCATGATCCGCGCGCTGACCGCCCCGGCGGGCCCGGTTTCCTGCGGGGCGCCTTCGCCGCGCCAGAGCTGGATCAGGATCAGCCGCAACCACGCCTCGGTCGCGCTGGTTGCCCCCGCCGCCCCGTCGCGGCTTTCGCGCAGCACGCCCTCGAAGGCCTGCGCCAGCGTCACCGCCAGCGGGCTGCCGGGGGGCAGGGGGTGCGAGACCCGGTGGTCCGCCACGATCCGCAACTCGGCCGATTCCGGGCGGTGCCCGATGGCGTTGGCAACGACCGTGCTGCCCGCCAGCAGGTGAATCCCGACCGATCCCGCGGTGACCCGCAGCCGCGCCTCGGCGGTCCAGGGCACCCACAGGACGACCGGTCCGGTCAGGGTCAGCGGCCCCCCGCCGACCTGCAGCACGGCGCTGCCGCGTTCGAGGAAGAGCGCCCGCCAGGACGGTCCCTCCATCGCGTCGGCCCGGCCGATGAACCGGTCATGGAGCGCGCTCGACAGGCGCTCGGCCCGGATCGGATCGGGGTCGGCCCGGGGCACACGCTCCGGGCGAGTTAGCGCGAACGTCCCTGAAAATGGCATCGCAATCCCTCAAAACGGCATTGTTGTTCCCTGTATCGCGCTGATTTTCTCACCATCCAAGACAAAACCGCGTCTTGGCGGGGGAAATGAACACTTTCGGCTTTGGGAGGGGCTCGGTGTTCAAAGCGCATCTGTTCATCAACGGGCAGAGTCTGTCCGCGCCGTCCGGCGGCACGTTCGACCGGCGCGATCCGTTGTCGGACAACGTCGTGACGCGGGCTGCGGCGGGCGGCGCGCCCGAGGCGCTGAGCGCCGCCGATGCCGCCGCACATGCCTTCCCGGTCTGGTCCGAAACCCCCGCAGACGCGCGCGCCGCGGTCCTGCGCCGGGCGGCCGACACTTTCGCCGCGCGAGGCGAGGAGGTGGTCGCCATCGCCGCCGAGGAGATCGGTTCCTCGCCCGAGTGGACCCGCTTCAACCTGACCATCGCGCGGCGCATCCTCGAGCAGGCCGCGGACCTCTGCACCCTGATCGGCGAGGAGGTCTGCGACGGCCCCGCCGCGGGCAGCACCTACATCCTCGCCCGGCGCCCGGCCGGCGTGGTCCTGGGCATCGCGCCGTGGAACGCCGCCGTCACGCTGGCGACCCGCGCTGTGGCGGCCCCGCTCGCCTGCGGCAACACCGTGGTCCTGAAGGGCTCGGAGCTGTGCCCCAAGACCCACGAATGGGTGGCGCGCTGCCTGTCCGAGGCGGGCCTGCCGCCGGGCGCGCTGAACTACATCACCAACGCCCCCGAACATGCGGGCGAGGTGGTCGAGGCACTGATCGCCCATCCGGCGATCCGACGGGTCAATTTCACCGGGTCGACCCGGGTCGGGCGCGAGATCGCCCAGACCGCCGCGCAGCATCTCAAGCCCTGCCTGCTGGAGCTGTCCGGCAAGGGCACGATGATCGTGCTGGCCGATGCCGATATCGAGGCCGCCGCCGAGGCCGCTGCGCATGCCTGCTTCTTCAACCAGGGTCAGATCTGCATGTCGACCGAGCGGATCGTGGTGGACGAGCGGGTGGCGGATGCCTTCGTCGCCCGGCTGGCCGACCGCGCCCGCGCCCTGCGCCACGACCCCGAGACCGGGGCGCGGCCGCTGGGGGCGCTGATCTCGGCTCAGGCCGCACTCCGGGTGCGGGGTCTCGTGGACGAGGCGATGGCGCGCGGCGCACATCTCGTGACCGGCGGCGAGGTCTTCAACACCACGCTCCAGCCGTCCGTGCTCGACCATGTCTCGCCGGGGATGCGGATCTATTCCGAGGAGGCGTTCGGCCCCGTCGCCGCCGTCGTCCGGGTGGGCGATGCCGACGAGGCGCTGTCGATCGCCAACGACACCGAGTTCGGGCTGGTCGCGTCGGTGTTTTCCGCCGACGTGGCCGCCGCCACCGAGATGGCGCGCCACTTCGAGGTCGGCATCGCCCATGTGAACGGCTCGACCGTCTACGACGACCCGGCGATGCCCTTCGGCGGCATGAAGGCGTCCGGGCACGGGCGGTTCGGCGGCAGCGCCGCGCTGCACGAGTTCACCGAGTTGCAATGGATCACGGTGCGCGAGCCGCGCACCGGCACGACCCGCTCCGGGGAGGGGCGGTAACAACACCCAGAATCCAGGGAGGAGGACCACACCATGGATCGGAGACGACTGTTCAAGCTGGCGGCGACCACGGCGCTCGCCACCACGCTCGCCGCCGGCGCGGCGCTGGCACAGGAGGCCGTGAAGATCGGCGCCGTCGGCCCCAAGACCGGCGGTCTCGCCGGGGGCGCCGCGGTCTCGTTCTGGCCGAACGTCCAGCTCTGGGCCCATGACGTGAACGCGCGCGGCGGCCTGAACATCGGCGGCGAGATGCGCCCGGTCGAGATCATCGAGTACGACGACCAGACCAACCCGGGCGAGACGATCAAGGCCGTGCAGCGTCTGGCCACGCAGGACGAGGCCGATTTCATCCTCGCGCCGTACTCGACCGGCCTGAACCTGGCCGCGGCGCCGATCTTCGACCGGTTCGGCTACCCGATGGTCACGCACACCGCGATCTCGGACCAGATCGTCGAGCTGTCGCAGCGCTTCCCGAACATGTACTTCACGCTGGGCGGCGCGACCGGCCTCGCGGGGGGCGTGGTCGAGGTGCTGACCAAGATGCGCGACGCCGGCCAGATCGGCAACAAGGTGGCGATGGTGAACGTCGCCGACGCCTTCGGGATCGAACTGGCGGAAGTGGCGCGCCCGGCCTTCGCCGAGGCGGGCTTCGAGATCGTCTACGACACCTCCTACCCGCTGGGCACGCAGGACCTGTCGCCCATCGTCAAGGGCGCGGCGGCGGCCGAACCGGATGCCTTCGTGGCCTGGTCCTACCCGCCGGACACCTTCGGCCTGACCGAGCAGGCGATGATCGAGGGGCTCGACGTCAAGGCGTTCTACACCGCCGTGGCGACCTCGTTCCCGGCCTATGCCGGCCGCTTCGGCGCGGCGGCGAACGGGGTGCTGGGCGCGGGCGGCGTGGCCGCCACCAGCGCGTCCTTCCAGGAGTATGCCGCGCGTCACGAGCAGGTGACCGGCGCCAAGCCCGACTTCTGGGCCTCGGGCATGGTCTACTCGTCCTTCCAGATCCTCGAGCAGGCCATCGAGGCGGTCGGCTCGCTCGATAAGGAAGCTGTCTCGGCCTACATCGCCGAGAACGACTTCGAGACCGTGATGGGCACGATCTCGTGGGACGAGAACAACAACAACGCCGCCTACTGGACCGTCGGCCAGTGGATGGACGGGGTGTTCAACGGGGTCGCCTCGACCGGCCGCGAGGGCGCCATCGAGCCCGTCGCCAAGACCGGCTGGGAGTAAGCCCGTCCCCTGACGACAGGGACCGGGCGGCGCGAGGTCGCCCGGTCCCGCCATCCGCGCGGAGTAGACATGGACATCCTGATCACCGGACTGCTGCTTGGCGGCACCTATGCGCTGATCGCCGTGGGTCTGAACCTGCAATACGGCATGGTGCGGATCATGAACCTCGCCAACGGCGAGCTGATCGTCATCGGCGGGTTCGCCGCCTTCTGGTTCCAGACCGCCGCCTCGGTCAGCCCGCTGCTGACCGTGTTCCTCGTGGCCCCGGTCGCCTTTGCCCTGAACTGGCTGATCTATACCGTGATGCTGCGTCCGCTGGTGAAACGTGCCAAGTCGCGCGGCCAGCTCGAGGTCGACGCCATCCTGACCACCTTCGGTCTGTCCTTCGTCGCGGTGGGCGTGATGCTGGCAGTCTTCGGCGGCGACTACTTCAGCTACTCCTATCTTGCGCGGCCGGTCGAGCTGCTGGGCGCGACCTTCGGCCTGAACCGCATCATGGCCTTCCTCGGGGCGGTCGTGATCTGCGGCGCGCTCTATCTCTGGCTCAACCACTCGCGGCCGGGCCTGTCGATCCGCGCCATCGCGGTCGCCCCGCAGAGCGCGCGGCTCGTCGGCATCGACGTGCAGAAGCTCTCGGCGCTGGCCTTCGCGCTCGGCGGCGCGGTCACGGCGGTCGGCGGCGGGCTGATCTCGATGTTCCTGACGCTCGATGCCTCGACCGGGGTGATGTTCACCCTGAAGGCGCTGATCATCGTCATCATGGGCGGCGTCGGCGACATGCGCGGCACCATCGTCGCGGCGCTGGCGCTCGGGGTGCTGGAGAGCTTCGTGGCCTCCGTGCTCGACCCCGGCCTGACGCTGGCGGCGGCCTATCTGCTGTTCCTGCTGGTGCTGTTGTTCCGCCCGCAGGGTCTTTTCGGACGGGGGCAGGCATGAAGCGGGACGCGTGGCAGGACCTTGCCCTCGGGGCGGTGCTTCTGGCGGTGGCGGCGTGCCTGCCGTGGTTCGGCGGCAGCTACTGGCTGTCGATCGGGGTGACCATCGCGATGTACACGGTGCTTGCGACGAGCTGGGCGCTGTTCTCGGGGCCGACCCATTACATCTCGCTCGCCACGGCGGCGTTCTTCGGGATCGGCACCTATACCACGGGCCTCGGGATCGACCATCTGCCGTACTGGGTGCTGCTGCCCATCGCGGGCGTGCTGGGCGCGGTGCTGGCGGGTCTGGTGGGCCTCGCCACCCTGCGGCTGTCGGGGGTCTATTTCGTGATCTTCACGCTGGGCCTCGCGGAACTGGTGCGCCAGATCATCACCTGGGTGCAGAATTTCTCGGGGCAGAAGGGCCTCTATGTCCTGACCGACATCACCGAGGCGGACATCTACTGGCAGTTGCTCGGGCTGGCGGGCCTCGTGTTCCTCGGCGGCTGGGCCATCGGGCGCTCGCGTCTCGGCTTCGCGCTGCGGATCATCGGCGACGACGAGACGGTCGCCCGGCATTCCGGGATCAACACCGCGCGCGCCAAGGTCATCCTCTTCATGGTGCCGGGCGCGGTCGCGGCCATCGCGGGGGCGATCCTTGCGCCGCGCTACGTCTACATCGAGCCGCTCCTGGCCTTCACGCCGATGCTCAGCTTCCAGGTCGTCATCATGGCGCTTCTGGGCGGGACCGGCCGTCTCTGGGGGCCGCTCGTCGGCGTGATCCCCTTCACCTTCCTGTGGGAGGCGATCTCGGCCAGCTTCCCGAACCAGACCACGCTGCTTCTGGGCCTGTGCTTCCTGCTGATCGTCTACCTGCTGCCCAAGGGCTTCGTCGGGCTGATCGAGTCCGTCCGCCGCTGGGCCAGGAACCGGGAGGGCTACGCATGAGGGCGCCGAATGCCGTCCTGTCGCTGCGCGGCGTGACGCGCCGCTTCGGCGGCCTCGTCGCGGTCAACGACATGAGCTTCGACGTGACCGAGCACGAGGTGATGGGCCTGATCGGCCCCAACGGCTCGGGCAAGTCCACGACGCTGAACCTGATCTCGGGCGCGCTCGCGCCGAACGCGGGCACCATCTCGCTGCGCGGCACGCCGATCTCGCAACTGCCCGCGCAGGACATCGCCCGCAAGGGCGTCGCGCGCACCTTCCAGCTGGTGCGGCTGCTGCCGTCGATGACCGTGCTCGACAACGTCAAGGCGGGCGCGGTCTTCGGGCATCGCCGCCGCTGGGGCGCGGAGGCCGACGATCACGCGATGGCGATGCTGGAGAAGGTCGGCCTCGGGCGGCACGCCTTCGCGGTGCCGTCGCAACTGACCTACATCGACACCAAGCGGGTGGAACTGGCGCGGGTGCTGGCCTCGGACCCGAAGATCCTGCTGCTCGACGAGTGGCTGGCGGGCCTGAACCCGACCGAACTGGGGCAGGGGATCGACCTGATCCGCGCCCTGCGCGAGGAGGGCCGGACCATCATCCTCGTCGAGCACGTGATGGATGCGATCCGCTCGCTCTGCGATGCCTGCGTGGTGATGGCCTCGGGCAGCAAGATCGCCGAGGGCACGCCGGAGGCGGTGCTCTCCGATCCCGAGGTCATCCGCGCCTACCTGGGAGACGACGATGCTTGAGGTGCAGGGGCTGACGGTCGCCTATGGCCAGCACCAGGCGCTGACCGGGGCCACGGTGCGGGTCGGCAAGGGCGAGATCGTGGTGATCCTCGGCGCGAACGGGGCGGGCAAGTCCTCGCTGCTGAAGGCGGTCAGCGGGATCAGCGAAGGCCGCGTCGGCGGCAGCGTCACGCTCGACGGCATCGACCTCGCGGGCAAGCCGCCGCACCGGATCGTCGAGGAGGGCATCGCGCTGGTGCCGGAGGGGCGGGGGGTCTTCCCCGACCTGAGCGTGGAGGAGAACCTGACCCTCGGCTCTTACGCCCGGCGCGCCCGGGACGAGGAGGCGGCGAGCCTCGAGAACGTCTACGGCCTGTTCCCGAAGCTGCGCGAGCGGCGGCGGCAGGTGGTGCGCACGATGTCGGGCGGCGAACAGCAGATGGTCGCCATCGGGCGGGCGATGATGTCGAACCCGCAGATCCTGACGCTGGACGAGCCGTCGCTGGGCCTGTCGCCGCTGCTGTGCAAGGACCTGTTCCAGAGCCTGAAGAAGGTCCGCGCGACCGGCATCGGCATCCTGCTCGTCGAGCAGAACGCGAAGCAGTCGCTGGCGATCGCGGATCGCGGCTACCTGCTCGAGAACGGCCGTATCGTGCACGAGGCGCCCGCCGCCGCGCTGATCCGCGACCCGGCGGTGCAGAAGGCCTATCTCGGCGGCGGCGGCAAGAGTGCCCCCGCGATGCCGCGCCCGACCGCCGCCCCGACGCCGGTGCCCGAGGCCGCGCGCCGTCCCGCCCCCGCGGGGCCGAGCCCGGCCGAGATCGCGGCGCAGGCCGTCGCGCGGGTTGCCGCCCCGCCGCGCCCGGGTCCCGCCGCGCCGCCCCCGCCGCCGCCGCGCGCGCCCGAGCCGCCGCGCCCCGCCGCCCCGCCGCCGCCGCCGCGTCCGGTAGCCGCGCCCGTGGCCACGCGGCCCGCGCCGGGCGGCATCGACATCGGCGCGCTGGTCTCGAAGGCCGCGACCACCTCGCGCGCCGGGCTGAACGGCCGGGGCACGGGGCGCACGCCGACCCCGCCGCCCGCGCCCCGGATCACCCCCGCGCCGGACCTGCCGCGCAGCGCGCCGTCGCTGCCACCGACCCCGATGCCCGATCTCGCGGCCACCGGGGACCGCCTGAAATCCATCCTCGCCGAGATCGAGGAAGCCGCCGCGCGCGCCCGGGCCTATCGCCCGCCGGGCAGCCGGTCCTGATCGCCCACCCTGAAGGAGACTTCCCATGCTGGACAGTGCAACGACCTCTCCGACCATCCGCGGCATGTTCATCGGCGGCGCCTGGGTGCCGGCCGCGCGGACCTTCGACGACCTGAACCCCTCCGACAACTCGCTCTACGCCCGCATCCCCGACGGCAGTCCCGCCGACGTGCGCCGCGCCA
>JAUHZL010000066.1 GCA_030425945.1 Alphaproteobacteria bacterium
CAACATGTGGTGGTGGCAGGCGGACACGCCGTTCTTCGCGCCGATCCGCAACGAGTTCGTCGAGATCATCACCAACGCCTGAGCGATCCGGCAGCCATGACCGGCGGGGGGCGTCCGCGCCCCCCGCCCCCGTTTCCGGACAGGGAGAGACGTCCATGCGCGGACGCGACGTGACGCTCGACGGCGTCGAGATCACCTACCCCAACGGCTTCCGCGCCGTGCATCGCACCGACCTGACGGTACGCGCGGGCGAGTTCTTCTCGATCCTCGGCCCCTCGGGCTGCGGCAAGACCACGCTCCTGCGCGCGGTCTCGGGCTTCGTCGCGCCCAGCCGGGGGCGCATCCTGATCGGCGGCGAAGACCAGGCGGGGCTTGGCCCCAACGCCCGGCCGACCGCGCTGATCTTCCAGAACCTCGCGCTGTTCCCGCTGATGAGCGTGCGCGACAACGTCGCCTTCGGGCTGGAGGCGCGCGGCGTCGGACGGCGCGCGCGCCACGCCCGGGCCGACGAGCTGCTGGCGCTCGTCGCTCTGGCCGACCAGGCGGACAAGACGCCGGGCGCCTTGTCGGGCGGCCAGCGGCAGCGGGTCGCCATCGCCCGCGCGCTGGCGGTCGAGCCTGCCGTCCTGCTGCTCGACGAGCCGCTGTCGGCGCTGGACCTGAAGCTGCGCAGCCACATGCGGACCGAGTTGCGCGCGCTCCAGCAGAAGACCGGCGTGACCTTCATCTACATCACCCACGACCAGGGCGAGGCGCTGACCATGTCGGACCGGATCGCGGTGATGAACCGGGGCCGGATCGAGCAGGTCGGCACCGGCGACGACATCTATTCCACCCCCGCCACCGCCTTTGCCGCCACCTTCGTCGGCGAAACCAACCGCTTCGCGGGCCGGATCGAGGCCGTCGACGGCCGCCACGCCGTGCTGGCCGGGGCCGAGGGCCGGTTCCGGGCGCGCAACACCCAGGGCTTGCCAGTCGGTGCGGAGGCGATCTGCTTCGTCCGCCCGGAGGCGATGCGGACGGGGGTCGCGGAGAACGGCCTCGGCGCCACGCTGGAGCGGCGCGACCTCGAAGGGCCGTTCGTCTCGCTCCATTACCGGACGGCGAAGGGCACGGCGCTGACGGTGCATCGCACCAACCTCGGACCGGCCGGCGGCGCGGGCGAAGCCGAGACGCTGGGGTTCGCGGCCGACGACGCGCTGATCCTGCCGGCGGGTGAGCTGGCCGAGACCGGGCGGGAGCTCGCCGCGGAATGAGGGGCCTCGTCCGCAGCTTCGGCCCGACCCTGACCGCGGGCTTCGTGCTGGCGGTGCTGGTCTGGAGCCTCGTTCTGATCCTCGCGCCGCAATGGGCCATGCTCGACCGGGCGCTGACGGCGCCGAAACGCGCGCTCGACAGTTCGGTGGCGGCGTCGCTCGCGCAGGACAGCCTGACCTGCATCTCGGTGCTCGACGCTCATGCCGCGTCCGATGCCGCGGCGGCCGGCGCGGGCGGGCTCGCGGTGCCGTCCGCCTCCGGCATGGCAGTGCCCTCGATGGGGGGGATGGCTGTGCCGTCGGCCTCGGGCGGGGCGGCGCGGCCCTACATCCTGCAATGCGACCGGGCCGACACGCACCGGGCGATGGTGCGCGCCAACGGGGTGACCGAGCATCTCGACACGCTCTACGACCTGCCGCCGCTCGCGGTGCGCGACAGCGACCCGGTCGAGACCCAGAAGGCCACCGCCGCCGAGATCGCGGCATTGGCCGAGGCGCTGGCGGACCGGCTGCGCGCCGAGGAGGCGACCCGCTCGCCCTACACCGCCGCCAATTTCGCGACGCTGGTCCAGCCGGTGCTGATCCCGATGACGCCCGAGACGCGGGCGCTCGAGGACGCGCAGCTGTCGAACCGGCTGCTGGGGCTGATCGGCCTGCGGTTCGAGCGCGACGGCGAGATCCACGCGCGGATCGGGCTGATCACCCTCACCCGGACGCTGGTCTATGCCGTGCTGGTCACGGCGCTGGCGCTTCTTCTGTGCTATCCCATCGCCTACAAGGTGGCGCTGGCCACCCCGCCCGAGCGCGCGGTCTGGCTGTTCCTCGGGCTGGTGATCCCCTACGCCATCGTCGAGCTGATGCGGGTCTATGCCTGGACCACGATCATCGATACGAACGGGGTGCTGAACGCGGTGCTGACCGGATCGGGACTGGTGGCCGAGCCGGTGCAGTTCAAGCGGATGCCGGGGACCGTCTTCCTCGTCGTGGTCTACACCTACGTCCTGTTCATGGTGTTCCCGATCTTCAACGTAATGTCGACGCTCGACCGCAACCAGATCGAGGCGGCGCGCGATCTCGGCGCGCGCGCGTGGCGCGTGCACTGGCGCATCGTGATCCCGCACGCCAAGCCCGGCATCGCGGTCGGCTGCATCGCCACCTTCATGCTGGCGGCCGGAGCCTTCTCGGTGCCGCGCATCATCAGCCGGGGCCTGCAATCCGAGTGGTTCAGCCAGACGATCTACAACAAGTTCTTCGAGAGCGAGAATTCCAACGTCGGCGCGGCCTATTCCTTTGCCTACACCCTGCTCTGCTTCGCGATAGTGGCGGTGTTCATGGCCGTGATGCGGACCCGGCTGAAGGATTTCGCACGGGTGCAGTCATGAGATCCGACCGCCTGCTGACCGCCTATACCTGGGCATTTCTCGGGTTCATGTTCGCGCCGCTCCTGCTGATGGTGCTGGCGTCCTTCAACGACACCTCGCCGCCGTCCGTCACCGACTGGCAGGGTTTCACGCTGAAGTGGTACAGTTTCTTCTGGACCGACGACGCCAGCCTGAGGGCCGACCCGGTGCTGCGGGCGCTTGACCGGGACCGCTTCGTGGCCTGCCTCGGCAACTCGGTGCAGGTCGCCGTCGTCGTGGTGCCGCTGGCGCTGCTCCTGGGCCTCGCGGGCGCGGTGCTGCTGACCCGCTGGCAGAGCCGGGCGAACGACCTGCTGTGGTGGGTGCTCCTGTCGCCGATGCTGGCGCCGGGGATCGTGCTGGGCCTGTCGGCGCTGGTGTTCTGGGGGCGGCTCGGGGTGGATGCGGGCCTTTTTACCATCATGATGGCGCAACTGACCTTCATCGCGGGCTACCCGATGCTGATCCTGATGGCGCGCCTGCAGCGCCAGCCGGTCGATATCGAGGAGGCGGCGCTCGACCTCGGGGCCACGCCGCTGCGGGTCTTCTTCCGGATCACCCTGCCCTTTCTCGCGCCTGCGCTGGCCTCGGCGGCGGTGATTGCCACGCTGGTGAGTTTCGAGAACTACAACACCACCATGTTCGCCAAGGGCGGGGCCTGCACGCTGGCGACCGAGATCGGCGCCATGGCGCGCAACCCGAACGGGCATCCGCCGGTGATCAACGCGCTCGGCACCTTCATCATCCTCGCCACGGTCGGGGTTTCGGTCGCCCATGCCCTGCTGAAGCGGCGCGAGGCGACGGCGCGATGAGCCGCATCCTCGCCCGCTGCCACCCGGCGCTGGTGTCGCTCTTGCCGCCGCCCGTCCCGGCGGCGCGCGTCCTGCCCGACTGGCTGCGCGCGATGCCCTCGGACGTGGCCGCGCCGACGCTGGGCGGGGCGGAGGTGCGCACGCTGAAGCACTGCCCGCCGGTGATCGACGCGCTGTCCGCGGGCGTGATGATCCTGCTGCCCACGGACCTGCACGTCGAAAGGGGCGAGATCAGCTGGGACTGGGACCCGCCGCCGATCCCCGACGCCCCGATCACCCGCGCGCCGGTGGGGGTGCATGTGCCGGAACAGGCCACCGGGATGCCTGTCGATCTGAACGGACATGCCGTCCTCAAGTTCACCAACTACTGGACGCTGGAGACCGAGCCGGGCTGGGCCCTGCTGGTCACCCATCCGCTGAACCGCGTCGACCTGCCCTTCCGCACCCTGAGCGGCGTGGTCTCGACCGCGCGGTTCGGGCTGGGCTACATCCATTTCCCCGCGCTCTGGACCGATCCGGACTTCACCGGCACCCTGCCCCGCGGCACGCCGGTCGCGCAGGTGATCCCGATCCCGGCCGAGGCCCGGGGGCTGGAGCATCGCGCCATGACCGGGGACGAGGTGGCCCGCAGCCGCGGCATCCAGGAGGCCCTGCAGGCGAAGCCGGGCGTCTACCGCAAGGACTTCCGCGACTGAGCCGCTGCGGCCTTGCCAGCGCATGACGGATTTGTAACGCTTCCATGACACCGGAGGCGCCATGATCCGCACCCTCGCCTGCCTGCTGCTGACCGCGCTGCCCGCCACCGCCGACGACGCGGCGTGGGAGGCGCGGCGCGCGCAATGCGTCGGCTGGATGATGGCGGGGGCCTATCCCTCCGGGCTGGCGGAAACCTCGTGCCAGTCGGACTTCGCCCTGCCCTCGGCCTTTCTCTTTGCCTGCGCGCGGGCGCAGCGCACCGGGTTCGCCAGCGAAACCCAGCGCGCCGCCTGCACGCTGTTCTTTGCCGAGGCCGCGCGCGAGGCCGAACGCGGCTACGTCCTCAGGTAGACCGGCCCGGACCGGCCGGCAGGCGCAGCGGCAGGCTGCCCTTCGCCACCCGCGTCAGCGCCTTCAGCGCCTCGGGCCGCCCCTCCGGATCGGCCAGCAGCGCCGCCCGGTCCTGCGGCCCGGCGCGCCCGGTCTCGGCCAGCACCCGGTAGCGCGCCGCCGCGGTTCCCGGCCCGGCGGGCAGGTGGCCGAGCGCTGCCTCAGCACCCGCCCAGTCGCAGAGCCTGAGCGCGAGGTGCAGCACCATCCGCCACGCCTCGGTGTCGGCGGGGTCGAGGGTGGCGGCCTTTCGGAACGCCGCCAGCGCACGGGCGCTGTCCCCGGCGGCGTGCTGCGTCCGTCCCAATTCGAACCACGCCTTGGCGTGACCCGGATCGGCCGCCACCGCGCGCCCGAGCCAGTGCGCCACCTGCCCCGTCTTGCCCTGCGCCTCCAGAACCTTGGCGAGGTTGTAGAACACCGCCGCCGCCGCCCCGGGACGCGCCGCCCGCCGCAACAGGCGCTCGGCAGCGGGCCAGTCAGAAACGGCGAGGAGACGGGGCAGCGCGGAGAGATCGGACATGCCCCGCCCCTGTCACGGCCGTGTAACAGCGCGATGACCGCAAGGCACCGGGCCGAGCCCCGCGCCCTGTGCGGTCAGCCCGCGTAGTCCGTCCACGCCATGTCCTCGCCACCGAGGCCGCCCTTCAGCACGCGGGTCGGCAGTCCGATGCGGTCGAGCAGCGTGAAGAAGGGCTTCGGGTCGAGTTCCTCGACGTTCTTCATCGTGCGGGCGTCCCAGTCGCCCGTCGCCACCAGCATCGCGGCCGCCACCGGGGGCACACCGGCGGTGTAGGAAATTCCCTGGCTGCCAACCTCGCGATAGGCCTCCGCGTGGTCGGCGACGTTGTAGACGAAAAGCTCGATCTCCTTACCGTCCTTCACGCCCTTCACCAGGTCACCGATGCAGGTCTTGCCGGTGTACTCCGGCGCGAGGCTCGCGGGGTCCGGCAGGCAGGCCTTGACCACCTTGAGCGGGATCACCTCCTGGCCCTCGGCGGTGGTGACAGGCTGCTCGGACAGCAGGCCGATGTTCTTCAGCACGGTGAAGACATTGATGTAATGGTCGCCGAAGCCCATCCAGAACCGCACGTCGGCCTGCGGGTAGTTCACGGCGAGGGAATGCACCTCGTCGTGGCCCGACTGGTAGGCCTTGGAGGGACCGACCACCGGAAGATCCCAGGTGCGGCCGCTCTCGAACATCGACAGCTCCTTCCAGGTCTGGTCTTCCCAGTAATAGACCGTCCCGGTGAACTCGCGGAAATTGATCTCGGGATCGAAGTTCGTCGCGAAATACTTGCCGTGGCTGCCCGCGTTGATGTCGACGATATCGATGCTGCGGACTTCGTCCATCTGGTCGATGGCGAAGCGCGCATAGGCATTGACCACGCCCGGATCGAACCCGGCCCCGAGGATCGCGGTCACGCCCTTGGCGGCGCAGTCCTCGCGCCGCTTCCATTCGTAGTTGGCATACCACGGCGGCGTTTCGCAGATCTTGTCCGGCTCTTCGTGGATCGCCGTGTCGATGTAGGCCGCCCCGGTGTCGAGACAGGCATCGAGCACGTGCATGTTCACGAAGGCGGTGCCCACGTTGATGACGATCTGCGCCCCGGTCGCCCGGATCAGCGCGGCGACGGCCTCCGTCTGCGTGGCATCCACGGCATGGGCCGCGAACACGCCGTCCACCTTCATCGCGCCCTTCTCATGGACGCTGGCGATGATCGCCTCGCATTTCGACTTCGTCCGGCTGGCGATGTGAAGATCGCCCAGTACGTCGTTGTTCTGCGCACATTTATGCGCAACCACCTGCGCGACGCCGCCGGCGCCGATGATCAGAACCGTTTTTTTCAAGCCAGAACTCCCTTGAGATGATGAGGCGCCCGTTGGGCGCAGTCAGATCACGACAGGGCCGCCGCGAAATCGTCGTAGGTGAAGCCGCGCACGAGGCGCTCGGTGCCGTCGAGGTCGCGCACCGCGATGGCGGGCATCTGCACGCCGTTGAACCAGTTCTTCTTCACCATGGTGTAGCCTGCCGCATCCTGCAGCGACAGGCGATCGCCGGGTTCGAGGTCCTTCGGGAAGCGAAACTCGCCAAAGATATCCCCGGCGAGGCAGGACTTGCCGCAGATCATCCAGTGCTTGTCCCCGCTCTCGGTCATCTTGGCACTCTCGCGGTAGATCAGGAGATCGAGCATGTGCGCCTCGATCGAACTGTCGACGATGGCGAGGTTCTTGCCGTTGTGGAGCGTATCCAGAACGGTCACCTCGAGCGTGGTCGAGTTGGTGATCGCCGCCTCGCCCGGTTCGAGGTAGACCTGCACCTCGTTCTCGCCCGCGAAGCGTTTCAGGCGCTCCGCGAGGCGGTCGAGGGGATAGCCCTCGCCAGTGAAATGGATGCCGCCGCCGAGGCTGATCCAGTCCATCCGCCGGATCAGCGACCCGAAGCGCTGTTCGATCAGCCCGAGCATCGCGTCGAAGCGGTCGAAATCCGCGTTCTCGCAATTGTTGTGGAACATGAACCCGGAGATCAGCTCGGCCACCGGCTCGATCTCCGCGGGGTCGTGCTCCCCCAGCCGCGAGAACGGCCGGGCGGGATCCGCCAGGTCGAAGCTGGAGGTCGAGACGCCCGGGTTGACCCGGAGGCCCCGCAGATGGCCCCGGCTGACCGTCTCGTAGCGCTGAAGCTGCTGGACGGTGTTGAAGATCACCTTGTCGGAGGACGCCAGGACCTCGTCGATCTCGTGCGGGGCCCAGGCCACGGAATAGGCATGGGTCTCGCCCGGGAACTTCTCGCGCCCCAGCTTCACCTCGAACAGCGAGGACGACGTGCTGCCGTCCATGTACTCGGACATCATGTCGAAGACCGACCAGGTCGCGAAGCACTTGAGCGCCAGCAGCGACTTCGCCCCGGACTGCGCGCGCAGCCACGCGATCTTTTCCATGTTCGGCAGGAGACGGGACTTGTCGATCAGGTAGTAGGGCGTCTGCATGCGCGTCGAACCTTTCTCGGGTCAGGACGGGAATGCATCGCGCTGACGATGCCGGGGCCGTCTACCGGCATCGGCCCGCGGACGCAATGCATCCGCGGCAAGGGGGCCTGACGGGGTCCGTGGGCGAAAGGTCGGACCCGGTCACCCCTGCGGGATGACGAGGCCCTCCGCATCGAAGAAATAGATCGCCTCGTCGAAGGACAGGCCGACGGCCTCGCCCGGTGTCACCCGCGCGTCGCCGTGCGCCCGGACCACGATCTGGCCCAGCGATCCGCCGTCGACGATCACGAAGGTATCCGCGCCGAGGTATTCCAGCACGTCCACGACCCCGTCGCACTGGCCGGTCCCGGGCGGGCCGAGCCGGACATGCTCGGGACGCACGCCCAGGTGCGTCGCGGGCCGGTCGCCCCGGAAGGCGCCGCCCCGGCCCTGCGGCAGGACGAACCGGTCCCCCTCGGTGCGGCAGGGCATCACGTTCATCTTCGGGCTGCCGATGAACTGCGCCACGAAGAGGTTGGCGGGGTTCTCGTAGAGGTCCCTCGGAGAGCCGACCTGCGCGATGGTTCCGGCCTCGAGCACCACGATCCGGTCGGCGAGCGTCATCGCCTCGACCTGGTCATGGGTGACGTAGATCATCGTGCGCTTCAGGCTCTGGTGGAGCTTCGCGATCTCGTAGCGCATCTCGACCCGCAGCGCGGCGTCGAGGTTCGACAGCGGCTCGTCGAACAGGAATGCCGTGGGGTCCCGCACGATCGAGCGCCCGATGGCCACCCGCTGGCGCTGGCCGCCCGACAGGGCCTTGGGCCGCCGGTCGAGGTAGGGTTCGAGCTTCAGGATCTTCGCCGCCGCATCGACCTTGGCGGCGATCTCGTCCTTCGGGCGCCCGGCGGTCTTGAGGCTGAAGCCCATGTTGTCGCGGACGCTCATGTGCGGGTAGAGCGCGTAGGACTGGAAGACCATCGTCAGGCCCCGCTTGGCGGGCGGGTCCGAGGTCACGTCGCGGCCGTCGATCATCAGGCTGCCCCGGGAGATTTCCTCGAGCCCGCCGATCATCCGTAGGAGCGTCGACTTCCCGCAGCCCGACGGGCCGACGAAGATCACGAATTCCCCCGACGCGATGGTGAGATCGACGCCCTTGATGACCTGCACGTCGCCGAACCACTTCTCGACGGCCCTGAGTTCGATCGCGCCCATCAGTCCCTCCCCGCCGAGGGCGAGGCCCAGGCCAGCCAGATCGCCGCGGTCCAGCTGAAATCGCGCCCGCCGCAGGCCGTGCCGTCCATCGGGTCGAAGTATTCGTAGAACCCGCCCGCCTCGATCAGGGCCACCGTCTCGCGCCTGAGCCGCTCGGCCTCGGCGTCGCGGCCCATGCCGGAAAAGCCCATGGCGATCAGCGAGTTGACGACCGGCCACGTCGGCCCACGCCAGTACCGGCGCGGCGCGAAGCTGGGGGCGGCCGGGTCGCTCGACGGGATGCCGAACCGGACCCGGTTCCAGACCGCCATCAGGCGGCGCTCCATCTCGGGGTTCTCGACGCGCGCGTACCACGCGAGGAAGGCCCCCGATCCCAGCACGCCGGCGAATTCCCCGGTGCGCAGGTCGCGCGCGTCGTAGCAGGACAGGTCCTCGTTCCAGATCGACGGCAGCGCCGCCTCGAGGTCCGCCGCCCAGCCCATCAGCTCGGCATCGCTTTCGCCCAGCTCGCGGGCCAGCGCCGCGAGGTCGCGGTGCGCGCGCAGCAGGATGAAGGTCATCGCGGGGTCGGCCATCAGGAACGGGCCGTCGCGGACGATGACCTCCTGATCCCACCCGCACTCGCGCCCGAACTGGAGAATGGCGAGGTAGCGGTCGTAATCCTCCTTGCCGGGACGCATCGAGGGATCGACATGGCCGGTGTCGCGGCGCGTGTAGTCGCCCACGTTCGAGCCGTCGACGTGCTTCATCCCCGGGTCCCAGTCCGGGCAGTTGTCGCGGCCCGACTCCCAGGGGTGCGTGATCGCCGCCACCCCGGTCGGGCAGCGGTGCGCCCGCCACCAGCGATGCCACGCCAGCAGCTTCGGGAAGACCGCCCGCAACCGCGCGCGGCCCGTCTCCGGGTCGGTCTCGTAGATCCGGCGGGCCAGCGTGGCGGCCACCGGCGGCTGGCTGATCCCCGAGGTGGCCGGCGTGCGCCCGGTCCCCCAGACCCCCGGCCCCGGAAAGTAGCCCGGGTCGTCCTGGTGGAAGAGGATGTGCGGCACCATCCCGTCCTCCCACTGGCCCGACAGCAGGGTCTCGATCTCGGTCCAGGCCCGGTCCACGTCGAAGGTCGCGAAGCCCCAGGCGGCGAAGGCCGAGTCCCAGTTCCACTGGTAGGGGTAGAGTCCCGCCGTCGGCACCGTGTAGCCGCCCCGGTCGTTGCCGCGCAGGATGGCGCGCGCCTGCTCGTCGAGTGCGATGTGATCCATTCTCGTCATCCCTTGACCGACCCCGCGGTCAGTCCCTTAGTCATGAAACGTTCTAGCCCGAGGAACAGCACCATGATCGGCACCGTCGCCACCACGGCGCCCGCCATCAGGTGCTGGCGCGGCACCTCGGAGGAGTTGAGCGCCGCCACCCCCCGCGTCAGCGTGAAGATCGACGGATCGTCCA
>JAUHZL010000067.1 GCA_030425945.1 Alphaproteobacteria bacterium
CCTGTGTCGCAGGCATGCGTTTTGTTTCAATTCCGGGCCCTTGGCCCTATGTAGCGGAAAAGATCAGGCCGGACGGGCGGATGAGCGACCTTTCACCAGATGCAGCCGAACTGCTCGCCCGGGCGCGAAGCGACCTGCGCATGGGCCTGCCGATCGTTCTGGCCGGCGAGGGGCGGCGGATCATGGCGCTGGCCGCC
Organism: Alphaproteobacteria bacterium; assembly: GCA_030425945.1. Classification (GTDB taxonomy): domain Bacteria; phylum Pseudomonadota; class Alphaproteobacteria; order Rhodobacterales; family Rhodobacteraceae; genus Dinoroseobacter. Next base: position 198 of record JAUHZL010000067.1, read on the forward strand.
GAGACCGTGCAGCCGACCCGGTTTGCCGCGCTCCAGGCGCTGGGCGGCGGACTGACGCTGGCCATCACCGCGCGCCGTGCCGAGACCCTGAAGGCCCGCGCCTATGACGGCGACCTCGCGCGGGTCGCCGTGCCCGACGACGCCGCGCCCGGCTGGGTGCGGGCCGTGGCGGACCCGGGCAGCGACCTGTCCACCCCTATGAAAGGGCCGTTCCGCTGCCGGCGCGACGGGGCGGCGGACCTCGAACGCGCGGCGGTGCAGATCGCCAAGGACGCTCGGCTTCTTCCGGCCGTGCTGACCCGGGACATGCCCTTCGGACTGTCCATCGACGGGCTGACGACGCTGGACCTCGTCGACCTGACCCAGCTGCTGGGTCATGGCGCGCCGCTGCGTCCCGTGGTGTCGGCGCGGGTGCCGCTGGCCGCGTCCGAGGCGGGGCGGGTGCATGTCTTCCGCCCCGACGATGGCGGCGAGGAACATTACGCGGTCGAGATCGGCGATCCGCCGCGCGACCTTCCGGTTCTGGCCCGCCTGCATTCGGCCTGCTTCACCGGCGACCTGCTCGGCAGCCTGAAATGCGACTGCGGCCCGCAACTGCGCGGTGCGCTGGCACAGATGGGGGCGGAGGGCGCGGGGGTGCTGCTTTACCTCAACCAGGAGGGGCGCGGCATCGGGCTGGCCAACAAGATGCGTGCCTACGCGTTGCAGGACCAGGGCTTCGACACGGTCGAGGCAAATCACCGTCTGGGATTCGAGGATGACGAGCGGGACTTTCGCCTCGGCTCGGACATTCTCAAGCGGATGGGATTCGGTGCCGTCCGGCTGATGACCAACAATCCGGCAAAGCTGGCGATGATGCAGGCGCAAGGCATTGCGGTGGTCGAGCGGGTGCCGCTGATCCTTGGCGAGACGCCGCAGAACGCCGCATATCTGGCAACCAAGGCAAAGAAGTCGGGACATCTCCTGTGATCCACGCGCATCCGCTCGACCTGGTCGTGACGCCGACCGGGCTGCGTTTCATGGGGCGTCGCTTCCCCTGCACGATCGGGCGCGGCGGCATCGTGCGGCGCAAACGCGAGGGGGACGGGGCCACGCCCGCGGGGATGCACCGGCTGATCGGGATGCTCTACCGGCCCGACCGGATGGCACGGCCGGCCCGCTGGGCAATTCCGATCCGGCCGCGCGACCTGTGGTCCGACGATCCGCGCGACCAGGACTACAACCTGATGGTCACCGCGCCGCACGGCTATTCCGCGGAACGGCTGCGACGGGCGGATCGGCTCTATGACCTGGTGATCCTGACCGGCTACAACTGGCCCTCGGCCGAAAAGGGTGCGGGGTCCGCGATCTTCCTGCACCGCTGGCGCGCGCCGGGGGTGCCGACGGCGGGATGCGTCGGACTCGACCCGCGCGACCTCGCCTGGATCGCGCCGCGCCTGACCTACCGGACGCGGCTGATCGTGCCTCAACCGTAGTCGCGTTCACCGAAGATCGCGCTGCCGACCCGAACATGGGTCGCGCCCTGGGCAATCGCGGTCTCGAAATCGGCGGACATCCCCATCGACAGCCCGGCGAGGCCGTTGCGTCTGGCCAGCTTCGCGAGCAGGGCGAAATGGAGGCTGGGCTCCTCGTCGACGGGCGGAATGCACATCAGGCCCAGCACCGGCAGGTCCAGCGCGCGGCAGGTGGCGACGAAGGCGCCGGTCTCCTCCGGCAGGACCCCGGCCTTCTGCGGCTCTTTCCCGGTGTTGACCTGCAGGAAGAGGTCCGGCGAGGTCCCCCGCTCTTGCGCGAGATCCGCCAGCTTGCGGGCCAGCTTGTCCCGGTCGACCGAATGGATCACGTCGAACAGCTCGACCGCGGCGCGGGCCTTGTTGGTCTGGAGCGGACCGAGAAGGTGAAGCTCCGTGCCGGGAAAGCGGGCGCGGAAGTCGGGCCATTTGCCCTGCGCCTCCTGCACCTTGTTCTCGCCGAAGACGCGGTGCCCAGCCTCCAGCACGGCCTCGACCCGGTCGAGCGGCTGGACCTTCGACACGGCGATCAGCGTGACCGACCCTTCGGGACGTCCACAGCGGGTTTCTTCGGCGCGGATGCGGGCGGTGATGTCGGACAGGCTCATGGCATCGCTCTGCCAGAGACCCCCGGAAATGAAAAGAGCGGGCGCAAGGCCCGCTCTTCCCGATCTGATCCCGTGAGGGATTAGAAGGTGAACTTGATACCAAAGTCGTAAGCGCTGCCCTTGGTGGTGTTCGTAGCGTCAGTGTCCGTCTCGGTAACCCAGCCACCTTCAAGAGCGGCACCGCCGCCGAGGTCGTAGGTAACACCAATGCCACCTGCGGTGTTAGTATCGGCTGCAGCGCCAGTCAGGGTGGTGCGGTTCTGGCGATAGAACGCATCAATGGTGATGGCATCGAAGGTGTACGCCATACCAACACCTGCCGTCGTGCGGGTGCTAACGGTGCGCGTACCGCCCGAGCCATAGATGCCCTTCAGGGTAACATCACCAAAGTCGTAGGCCACGGACGCCACAGTGAAGTAGCTATCGTTGCCAACGCCGCTCGACTGTTCGGTACCGACAGCCATCACAAGGTCGCCGATGGTGTATTTCACACCAGCGGATGCCACGGTCTGGCCAGTCGGGACATCAGTGCTCGGGTTCGATGCCGAAGCAGAGACGACGAAGTCGCCGATGGTGTAATCAAAGCGCGCAGTCGGGCGGTTTGCAGCCGCATTGGCGAGGTACCCAACCTCGTTCATGCCACCCAGACCGGTCAGACCAACCTCGTTGAGATCGCCGACGACGCTTTCGGCTGCACCAGAAGTGTCGCCCATGGTCACACGCATACCGCTGTACTCAGCGAAAACGCTACCAGCCGTGCCGGCCGCAGCGCCAGCAGCGTTATCTGCCCGGAACGAACCGCCGAATGCGAGACCGGCGTCGGTCTGGCCCGAACCGGTGAACGTTGCGCGGATGCGGCTGGTGAACTGGGGAGTGCTCTCTTTGACGGCTGCAGTGGAAGTGTCTTCCTGCGCCGAGATAACGCCCATGCGACCGTCGCCGGTCAGGCTCATGTCCGCAGATGCCATCGCCGTGGTGGCGAGCAGAGCGGTCGAAGCGATGAGAAGCTTTTTCATCGATTTTCCCTCGTGTGTGTCACGTGTGTTTCAAGGTGCACCCCAGCCCATCGACCGGCTGGGAATGCCCTTGTGTCATGCTTTCGCCCTTTGAATGCAAGCTGACCCCGGGGGCGTGCAGTCCGAGGGGGTCGCGTTGGTGCAAACATGACACAGTGATCCACAGCGCCCCGCAGCAACGCCCTTATAGAGGTATGGGAAAACGCTTGTTCCGAGGGGTCCCCTCGGGTAGGACACGAAAAAACAGGCAGTTGCCCGAGGCGACCTCATGAGCACCAGACTCCTTCGAATCCCGGTCCTGATCGGCCTCCTCCTGACGCTGACCGCCTGCGGCAGCGGCCTCATCCGGCCGGCCGGCTTGCGGACCCAGGAGGACGAGCAGCGCCTCGCGCGCATCGGCCAGGAGCCGCAGCGCGAGACGATCTGGGACCTGTTCAATCCGGCCGACAATCCGAACACCACCGTCGAGGTGAACAAGTACCTCTGGGTCGCGGCGCAGGATATTCTCGACTTCATGCCGATCGAGGCGGTCGACCCGTTCACCGGCGTCATCGTCTACGGCTACGGCACCCCGCCCGGCGGCGGCACCTCCTACCGGGCGACCGTCTACGTGCAGGACCCGGCGCTGGAAGCCCGGTCGATCCGCGTCGCGCTGGCGACTCGCGGCGGCCCGGTTCCGCGGGCCACGGCGCGCGCCATCGAGGACGCGATCCTGACCCGCGCCCGGCAGCTTCGCATCCAGGACCGCGGCCTCTGAGGTCCGTCCGGCGGCGCGGTCTGGACCTGACCGCCGCCCCCCGCTAAACCCGCGCCGGGCCAGTCGGTCCGGCGTTTTTCTTTGCTGAGCGAGAGGTCGCGCATGTCCCGCTACGAGCCCCAGGCGGTCGAGAAGAAATGGCAGGAGGCATGGCAGAACGCCGGGACCTTCACCGCCGTCGCGGACCCCGCCAAGCCGAAATACTACGTGCTGGAGATGTTCCCGTACCCGTCGGGCCGTATCCACATCGGCCATGTCCGGAACTACACGATGGGGGACGTGGTCGCGCGCTACAAGCGGTCGGCCGGCCACGCGGTCCTGCACCCGATGGGCTGGGACGCCTTCGGGATGCCCGCCGAGAACGCCGCGATGGAACAGGGCGGACACCCGAAGGACTGGACCTACGGCAACATCGCGGTGATGCGCGACCAGATGAAACCGCTGGGCCTGTCGATCGACTGGAGCCGCGAGTTCGCCACCTGCGACCCGGAGTATTACGGCCAGCAGCAGGCGCTGTTCCTCGACATGCTCGACAAGGGCCTCGTCTACCGCAAGAACGCGGTGGTGAACTGGGACCCGGTCGACATGACCGTTCTGGCGAACGAACAGGTGATCGACGGCAAGGGCTGGCGCTCGGGCGCCGAGGTCGAGCGCCGCGAACTGACCCAGTGGTTCTTCAAGATCTCGGACATGGCGGGCGACCTGCTCGACGCGCTCGACGGGCTCGACGACTGGCCCGCCAAGGTCAAGCTGATGCAGGCGAACTGGATCGGGCGCTCGCGCGGGCTGCAATTCGCGTGGGAATTGACCGCGCCGGTTCACGGCCACGACCGGATCGAGGTCTACACCACCCGCCCCGACACGTTGATGGGGGCCTCGTTCCTCGGGATTTCGCCGGATCATCCGCTGACCCGCGCGCTGGAAGCCGACAATCCCGACCTCGCGGCCGCGGTCGCGCAGATGCGCAAGGGCGGCACCACCGAGGAAGCGCTGGAAAAGGCCGAGAAGCTGGGCTTCGACACCGGCCTCATGGTGCGGCACCCGCTGAACCCGGACTGGGAACTGCCCGTCTGGGTCGCGAACTTCATCCTGATGGACTACGGCACCGGCGCGATCTTCGCCTGCCCGGCCCATGACCAGCGCGACCTCGACTTCTGCCGCAAGTACGACCTGCCGGTGACCGACACCTTCGTGGCGCTCGACGATCCGCAGCCGGTGGGCAAGACCGCCTTCGTGCCGCCGAAGACCGAGAAGGTGAAGTGGCTGAACCATTTCGCCGGGCTCGACGTGGCCACCGGCGAAGAGGCCATCGACGCCACCATCGACCACATGGAGCGCAAGGGCCTCGGCACCGGGGTCACCAAGTACCGCCTGCGCGACTGGGGTCTCAGCCGCCAGCGCTACTGGGGCTGCCCGATTCCCGTTGTGCATTGCGCCGACTGCGGCGTGGTTCCGGAGAAGAAAGAGAATCTGCCCATCGAACTGCCCGACGACGTCAGCTTCGACGTGCCCGGCAACCCGCTCGACCGGCACCCGACCTGGCGCGACTGCGCCTGCCCGTCCTGCGGCAAGCCCGCGAAGCGCGAAACCGACACGATGGACACCTTCGTCGATTCGTCGTGGTACTTCGCGCGCTTCACCGCGCCGCGCGCCACCACGCCGACCGATCCGGAGGAGGTGCGCTACTGGATGAACGTCGATCAGTACATCGGCGGCATCGAGCACGCGATTCTCCACCTGCTCTATTCGCGCTTCTTCGCGCGGGCGATGCACCTGACCGGCCACCTGCCCGAATCCGCGACCGAGCCGTTCAACGCCCTTTTCACCCAGGGCATGGTCACGCACGCGATCTTCCAGACCCGCGACGACAAGGACCGCCCGGTCTACCACTTCCCCGAGGACGTCGAGCTGCGCGACGGGCGCGGCTTCCTGAAGGACGGCACCGAGGTCGAGATCATCCCCTCGGCCAAGATGTCGAAGTCGAAGAAGAACGTGGTCGACCCGGTGCGGATCATCCGTGACTTCGGGGCCGATACCGCGCGCTGGTTCGTGCTGTCCGATTCGCCGCCCGACCGGGACGTCGAATGGACCGAGGCCGGGGCCGAGGCCGCCAACAAGCACCTCAACCGGGTCTGGCGGCTGGCCGGCGACATCGCCGCGCTGGAGGGCGCGCCGACCGAGGCCGACGCGACGCTGCTGCGCGAGATGCACAAGACGATCTTCGACGTCACCGGCGGCATCGACTCGTTCGGCTTCAACGCCGCCATTGCCAAGCTCTATGCCTTCACGACCACGCTGGCGAAATCGTCCGCCGGGGCGGAGGCGAAGCGCACCGCCATGCGGGCCCTCGCCCAACTTATGTCGCCGATGACGCCGCACCTTGCCGAGGAAATCTGGCAGATGCTCGGCGGCGAGGGCCTGATCGCCGACGCGCCCTGGCCGGTCGCGGACCCCGCGATGCTGGTCGAGGACACCGTGACCCTGCCGATCCAGGTCAACGGCAAGCGCCGCTCCGAGATCACCGTGCCGAAGGACATGCCGAAGGAAGAGGTTGAAAAGCTGGTGCTGGCCGAGGAAGCTGTCGCCAAGGCGCTGGCCGGTGGCCAGCCGAAGAAGCTGATCGTGGTACCGGGGCGCATCGTCAATGTCGTCATCTGATCGTCGCACCGTCCTGGGCCTGCTGGGCACCCTTCCGTTGCTGGCCGCCTGCGGGTTCTCGCCCGTCCATGCGCCGGGCACGGCTGCCCGCAGCCTGCGCGGTGGCGTGCTGGTCGATGAACCGGCGACGCGGGCCGAATTCGACCTCGTCCGCGCGGTCGAGGACCGGCTCGGGCGGGCCGACCAGCCGCTGTACGGCCTGCGGGTCGTGCAGGACGTCAGCAGCGACGCGCTGGCGGTGCAGGGCTCGGCGGCGGTGACGCGCTACAACCTCGTGGGCCGGGCCGACTACGTGCTGACCCGGCTGTCGACCGGCGAGGCCGTCGCGGCAGGCTCGGTGAACACCTTCACCTCGTACTCCGCGACCGCGTCCACGGTCGCCACGGCCTCGGCCGAGCGGGATGCCCGGCGGCGGCTGTCGATCGCGCTGGCCGACCTGATCGTGACCGACATCCTGCTGACCCTGCCCGAGACCGACACCGTCCCCGGCACATGAAGCTCTCGGGCCGCGACCTGACCCGATTCATCGCCCGGCCCGAGCCGGACCGCGCCGGCCTGCTGCTTTATGGCGACGACGCGATGCGGGTGGCGCTGAAGCGGCAGGACCTGCTCAAGGCGCTGGTCGGTCCCAAGGCCGACGAGGAGATGCGCCTGACCCGGATGGGCGCGGGCGAGCTGCGCAAGTCCGCCGCCCCGGTGATCGACGCGCTCAAGGCGCGCGGCTTCTTCCCCGGCCCCTGCGCCGTCTTCGTCGAGGAGGCAGGCGATGCCGCCGCCGAGGCGCTGACGCTGGCGCTGACCGACTGGCGGCCGGGCGACGCGACCCTCGTCGTGACGGCGGGCGCGCTCGGCAAGACCTCGAAGCTGCGCAAGGCGTTCGAGAGCCATCCCAACGCCTATGCCGCCGCGATCTACGACGACCCGCCCGACCGCGCCGAGATCGAGGAGAGCCTGCGCAAGGGCGGCCTCGCCCAGATCCCGCGCGAGGCGATGGACGACCTGACGGCGCTCGCGACCCAGCTCGACCCCGGCGACTTCCGGCAACTGGTCGAGAAGATCGGTCTCTACAAGCTGAACGATCCCGCGCCGCTGACCCCGTCCGAGATCGCGGCGCTCGCCCCGGCCTCGACCGAAGCGGCGGTGGACGACATGATCCATGCCGTCGCCGAGGCGCGGGCCGATGCCATTGCCCCGGTCATGGCCCGGCTGGCCGCGCAGGGCGTCGGTGCGGTGACCCTGTGCATCGCCGCGACCCGGCATTTCCGCCAGCTCTACACCGCCGCCAGCGATCCGCGCGGCATCCAGCAAGGCATCGCCAACCAGCGCCCGCCGGTGTTCTGGAAGGCGCGCGACCGGATGGCCCGGCAGGCACAGGCCTGGGGGGCCGAGCGTCTGGCGGCCGCGCTGGGGATGCTGACCGAGACCGATCTGACCTTGCGTTCCGCCGCCCGCGCGCCAGAGATGGCGCTGATGGAACGGACGCTGGTGCGTCTGGCGATGATGCCCCGCAGCCGGGGCTGAGGGAGGTCGGCATGGGATATCAGGTGATCGGGTCGGTCCGCAGCCGCGCGCTGCGCGTGTTGTGGATGCTGGAAGAAATCGGCGAGCCCTACGAGCACGTCAAGGCCGGTCCCCGCAGCCCGGAAGCGCTGGCGCTGAACCCGTCGGGCAAGATCCCGGTCCTGGTCGCCGACGGCGTGACGCTGACCGATTCGACCGCGATCCTGACCTATCTCGCGGACAAGCACGGCAAGCTGACGTTTCCTGCGGGCACGCTCGACCGCGCCCGGCAGGACGGGCTGACCCACCTCGCGCTCGACGAGATGGACGCGGTGCTCTGGACCGCGGCACGCCACAGCTTCGTTCTGCCCGAAGAGCACCGGATGCCCGAGATCAAGGGCCCCCTGCGCTGGGAGTTCGCCCGCACCTGCACCCGGCTGGCCGAGCGGCTGGGCGACGCGCCGTTCCTGATGGGCGAGACGATGACGATCGCCGACATCGTCACCGCGCATTGCCTGAGCTGGGCAATCAACGCCCATTTCCCGGTCGAGGCGCAGGGCCTCGTCGATTACGTCGACCGGATGAAGGCGCGCCCGGCATTTCAGCGCGCGGTCGCGTCCGCGTAGCGCGCCGCCGCGTCGCCCGCCCATCGTCCCGTCGCGAAACAGGCGGTCAGCAGGTAGCCGCCCGTCGGCGCGTCCCAGTCCAGCATCTCGCCCGCGGCGAACACGCCCGGCCGGTCGCTCAGCATCAGCTCGGGCGTCAGCCGGGCGCGCGGCAGGCCGCCCGCGGTCGAGATTGCCTCGTCCATCGGGCGCGGGCCGTCATGGGCCAGCGGCACCGCCTTCAGCAGCGCGGCAAGCACGTCCGGATCGGCGGGAAGCGGGCGCAGCATCTCCAGCGCCAGCGCCCGCCGCACCCCGTCGAGGCGCAGCGTCTTGCGCAGGTGCTCGCCCAGCGAGGCCTTGCCGCGCGGCCGGGTCAGCCGCTGCACCAGCGCGGCGGTGTCGAGATCGGGGAACAGGTCCAGCAGCAGCGGCGCGCCGTCACGGATCGCCGGGATCACGCTGTAGATGCCGCTGCCCTCCAGCCCGTGGCGCGACACGACGAACTCGCCCCGCGTGGTGATCGCGCCCGCCGACAGCGCCGCGCCCTTTACCGGGGACCCGAACAGCGGGGTCATGTGCGGAGACCACGCCACGCGCAGCCCGACATTCGACGGGCGGAACGGCGTCAGCGGGCCGCCCAGCCACCCGGCCCAGACCCCGTCCGAGCCGAGGCGCGCCCAGCTTGCCCCGCCCAGCGCCAGCACCGTGACGCGCGGCGTGACGGTCCGCGCGCCCTCGGGCGTGTCGAACCGGGCCGCCGTGCCGTCCAGCCCGGTCAGCCGCCAGCGCGTCGCCAGCCGCACCCCCTGCCCCGCCAGCCGCGCCAGCCATGCCCGCAGCAGCGGCGAGGCCTTCATCGCCTCTGGAAAGACCCGGCCGGAGGTGCCGGTGAACACCGGCTGCCCGAGGTCGCGCGCCCAGTCCTGCACCGCCTGCGGCCCGAAGGCCGCCAGCATCGGCGCCAGCCAGTCGGCCCCCTCGGGGTAGGCGGCGACGAAGTCCGGCAGCGGCTCGGCCTTGGTCAGGTTCAGCCCGGACTTGCCCGCCATCAGGACCTTGCGCCCGGCGCTGGGCTTGGCCTCGGCCACCAGCACCGACAGGCCCGCCGCCGCCAGCCGCTCGGCGGCCATCAGCCCGGCCGGCCCGGCCCCCACCACCAGCGCCTGCGGTTGCATCTCGGTCATCGCGGCCCCTTGCCCTGTGCGCCCGTCGCGTCACCCTTAGCGCGGACCATGACCGAGAACGACCCGATCTG
>JAUHZL010000068.1 GCA_030425945.1 Alphaproteobacteria bacterium
CCAGGGCTACGCCGGTCAGCTGCGCGTCCAGTCGATCCCGACCGTCTATGCCTTCTGGCAAGGCCAGCCGGTCGACGGGTTCCAGGGCGCGATCCGGCAGAGCGAGATCAAGAAGTTCGTCGAGAAGCTGGCGGCGCTGGCCGGGCAAAGCGCCGATGGCGGGCTGTCCGAAGCGCTGGAGGCCGCCGAGGCGATGCTGGCCGAAGGCGCCGCGGCCGATGCCGCGCAGGTGTTCGCCGCGGTCGTCGCCGAGGACCCGCAGAACGCGGCCGCCTATGGCGGGCTGGCCCGGGCCCATGTCGCCCTCGGCGAGCTGGACCAGGCGGAAGCACTGCTGAACAACGTCCCGAAGGAGGTGCAGGGCGCCTCCGAGATCGAGGCGGCGCGCGCCCAGCTGGCGCTGGCGCGGCAGGCCGACAGCGCGGGCCCGGTGGCCGAGCTGCGCGCGGCGGTCGAGGCCGATCCGTCGAACCTGCAGGCCCGCTATGACCTCGCGCTGGCACTGCATGCCTCCGGGCAGGTGCAGGAGGCAGTGGACGTGCTCCTCGACCTGTTTCGCCGGGACCGCGAATGGAACGACGGCGCCGCGAAGACGCAGCTCTTCACCATCTTCGACGCTCTGAAGCCGCAGGACCCCATCGTGCTGGCCGGCCGCCGGAAGTTGTCGTCGATGATCTTTGCCTGACCCGGGCCCGGCGCTATTTCCCCGTCCATGCTGTCTGCCGCCGATCTCCCCGACACCATCCCGGTCTTCCCGCTGCCGGGGGCGCTGCTCCTGCCGCGCGCCCGGTTGCCGCTGCACCTGTTCGAGCCGCGCTACCTCGCGATGTTCGAGGACACGCTGAAGACCTCGCACCGGCTGATCGGCATGGTCCAGACCCGCGAGGTGCCGGGCGGCGGCGAGCGCCGTTTGCAGTCCATCGGCTGCGCGGGCCGCGTGACCGCCTTCTCGGAAACCGAGGACGGCCGCTACATGATCACGCTGTCGGGCATCTCGCGCTACCGCATCACGCGCGAGATTTCCGGCTTCACGCCCTACCTGAAGGCGGATGTCTCGTGGGACGGCTTCGCGCGTGACCTCGGGCCGACCGAGACCGACAAGGGCTTCGATCGCACCGCGTTCCTGAAGCTGCTCGCCCGGTTCTTCGCCGCCCGCGAGTTGCAGACCGACTGGGAAAGCCTGGAACAGGCCGAGGACGAGTTGCTGATCAACTCGCTCTCGATGCTGTGCCCGTTCGACCCGTCCGACAAGCAGGCCCTGCTCGAGGCCCCGTCGCTGGCCACCCGGCGCGAGACCCTCGTGACCCTGATCGAGTTCGCCCTGCGCGGCGGCCAGACGGACGAAATCCTGCAATGAGCGACCCCACCGCGCCGCCGTCCGAAGGGCCGGGCATCGACCGCCACATGCTGGAGGCGCTGGTGTGCCCTTTGACCCGCGCGCCGCTGAAGTACGATCCCGAGCGGCAGGAACTGGTCAGCCGGGCGGCGCATCTGGCCTATCCGATCCGCAACGGCATCCCGGTGATGATCGAGGACGAGGCACGCAAGCTCGACTGACCCGCGCGTCCGGTCGGCTTGACCGCCCCTGCCGGATGACTAGGGTGCGCGCGACTCCCCGCCGCGCTGGAAGGTTGTGCATGGCCCTGCTCCCGTCTCCCGTTGTTGCCGACCGCCGGTTCGCGGCGATCCGTCTCCGGAGCTGAGGCGCGCCATGAAGTCCTCCGTCTCGCCGGGCCTCGCGCTCTATCTGGCCCTGTCCGAACGCTGGGCCCCGCTGGTCGAGCGCTATCTCGCCAAGCGCCTTGCGCGCGGCAAGGAAGACCCCGAACGCCCCGGCGAGCGGCGCGGCATCGCCGGACGGCCCCGGCCGGATGGCCCGCTGATCTGGTTTCACGCCGCCAGCGTGGGCGAGTCGCTGTCGACCCTCGAACTGATCCGCCGGGTGGGCGAGCGCCGTCCCGACATCAACGTGATGGTGACCACGGGCACCCGCACCTCGGCGGCGCTGATGGGCGTGCGCATGTCGAAGAACGCCTTTCACCAGTACGTCCCGGTGGATGTGCGGCCCTACATCCGCAAGTTCCTCGACCACTGGAAGCCGGACATGGCGGTCTGGACCGAAAGCGAGCTGTGGCCCGCGCTGGTCCACGAGACCTCGCGCACCGGGATCCCGATGATGCTGCTGAACGCGCGGATATCCTATGCCAGCCATGACCGCTGGCGCTGGTTCCCGGGCATGGCCCGCTCGGTTCTGGGCGCCTTCGATCACGCGCTCGCGCAGGACGAGGACAGCGCCCGCCACCTGCGCCTGCTCGGCTATCCGCGCGACCGGATCGAGGTGACGGGCTTCCTGAAGGAGGGCGCTGCCGTCCTGCCGCATGACGAGTCCGAGCGCGCGCGCATCGCCGCCTGCATCGGCACGCGGCCCACGTGGTTCGCGGCCTCGACCCACGCCGGCGAGGATGAAATCGTGCTCGCCGCGCACAAGCTCGCGCTGCGCCGGACGCACCGCCTGATGCTGATCCTCGCGCCGCGCCATCCCGAGCGGTTCGACGATGTCGCCGCCCTGATCGAGGCGCAGGGCCTCCGGATGGCGCGCCGCTCGAAGGGCGAATACCCGGATCAGGACACCGACGTCTATCTCGCCGACTCGATGGGCGAGATGGGGCTGTGGTACCGGCTGGCACCGGTGTCGGTCGTCTGCGGCTCGCTCTGCGACCGGATCGGCGGGCACAACCCGTTCGAGCCCGCGGCGCTCGGGTCGGCGATCCTGCACGGGCCCTACATGTTCAACTTCTCGGACATCTACGCCCGGCTGGCCGAGGCGAAGGCGGCGATCGAGGTCGCCACCGCCGAGGAGCTGGCCCGCAACGTGCAGGAGCTGCTCGCGCCCGACCGTGCCGCGGAACTGGCGAAGGCGGCCTGGGAGGTCTCGTCGCGCGGCGCCGAGGTGACCGAGCGCGCCGTGACGACCCTGCTCGAGATCTTCGACAACCGGGGCGCGTGATGCGCGCGCCGGGCTTCTGGGACCGCGACCCGGCCCGGCCCGGTCTGCGCGCCCGCCTGCTGTCGCCGCTGGGTGCGATTTACGCGCTGGGCACGGCCCGGCGCCTCGCCCGGGGGGAGGCGTTCGATCCGGGCGTGCCCGTCATCTGTGTCGGCAACCTGAACGCCGGCGGCACCGGCAAGACCCCGACCGTGATCGCGCTGGCCGAGCGTCTGGCCGCGCGCGGACAGGCCGTCCACGTGGTCACGCGCGGCTACGGCGGGGACCTGACCGGCCCGGTCCGCGTCGATCCGCTGACCCACACCGCCGACCGGACCGGCGACGAGCCGCTGCTGATCGCGGCGTTCTGCCCGGTCTGGGTGGCGAAGGACCGCGTCGCCGGGACGCGGGCGGCGGTGGCCGCCGGGGCCGGGGTGATCCTGCTCGACGACGGCTTCCAGGACCCGGCCCTGCGCAAGGCGCTGTCGCTGGTCGTGGTCGATGCCCGCACCGGCTTCGGCAACGGGCGCTGCCTGCCCGCCGGTCCGCTGCGCGAGCCGGTCGCCACCGGCCTGCGGCGCGCCGACATGGTGCTGTCGATCGGCGATCCGGCGGCGCAGGGCACCTTCCGGGCCCGCTGGGCCGGGGCGCTGGGCACGCTGCCGCACCTGACGGGGGCACTCGCCCCGCTGCCGACCGGGATGCCGTGGCGCGGGATGCGGGTGCTGGCCTTCGCCGGGATCGGCCATCCGGAGAAGTTCTTCGCCAGCCTGCGCGCCGTCGGGGCCGAGGTGGTGCGGGGCGAGGCGCTGGAGGATCACCAGCCGCTGACGCCGAAGCTCATGCAGCGGCTGACGGCGGAGGCGAAGCTGACCGGCGCGCAACTGGTGACGACCGAGAAGGACGCGGTGCGCCTGCCGCCGCAGTTGCGCGGGCAGGTCCTGCCGTTCCCGGTCCGGCTGGCGCTGGACGATCCCGGCCCGCTCGACGCAGCCCTCAGCGCGCTTTCGCTCTGAGCGGACCGAGCACCGCCTCGGTATCCGCGCCGAGGGCGGGCGAAGGCCGGTCGAGCTTCAGCGCCGCGTCCGAGAACCGGAAGGGCGAGCGCACCGAGGGCACCCCGTCGAGATCCAGCGCCATGCCGCGCGCCTGCACCTGCGGGTCGGCAAAGACCTCGGCCAGGTCGTTGATCGGTCCGGCGGGAATGCCGCGATCCTCGCAGGCGGCCAGCAGGTCGGCCTTGGCCCAGGTCAGCGTTCGCTCGGTCAGCCGCCGGGTCAGCGCCTCGCGGTGCGCGATGCGGTCCGCGTTGGTCCGGTAGTCCGGGTCGTCCTTCATGTCGCCGAGGTCCAGCACGTCGCACAGCCGCTGGTACTGCGCGTCGTTGCCGGTGGCGATGATGATCCAGCCGTCGGCGCAGTCGAAGACCTGGTAGGGGGTCAGGTTCTGGTGCGCATTGCCGATCCGCCGCGGGGCCTCGCCGGTGGTCAGGTAGTTCATCGCCTGGTTCGCCATGATCGACGTGGCGACGTCGAGCAGGCTCATGTCGATGTGCTGGCCCTGTCCGGTCTGGTCGCGCTGGCGCAGCGCCGCGAGGATCGCCGACACCGAGTAGACCCCGGTCAGGATGTCGGTGACCGCGACGCCCATCTTCTGCGGCTGGCCCTCCGGCGCGCCGGTGACCGACATGATCCCGGACATGCCCTGGATGATGTAGTCATAGCCCGCCCGGTGGGCATAGGGCCCGTCCTGCCCAAACCCGGTGATCGAGCAGATCACCAGCCGGGGAAACCGCGCCCGCAGGCTGGCGGCGTCGAGGCCGTATTTCTTCAGCCCGCCGACCTTGAAGTTCTCGATCAGGACATCGGCGTCCTCGAGCAGCGCGAACAGGTCCGCGCGCCCCGCCTCGGTGCTGAAATCGACGATGACAGATCGCTTGCCCCGGTTGCAGGCGTGGAAATAGGCCGCCGAGCGGTCGCCCGCGCGCTCGATGAAGGGCGGACCCCAGCGGCGGGTGTCGTCGCCCTCGGGCGCTTCGACCTTGATGACGTCGGCGCCGAGGTCGGACAGGGTCTGACCGGCCCAGGGGCCGGCCAGGATACGGGCGAGTTCGACGACCTTCAGGCCGGTCAGCGGGGCGGTCATGCCGGGCGCGTCAGCCGCCGAGCTTCTCGTCGAGCACCTTGCGGAAGTCCGCGTAGCTCATGTTCGAGTAGGGTTCGCCGTCGATGATGAAGGACGGCGTGGCGGTCACGTTGTCGGCCTCGGCATTCTGCTGATAGACCGCGACCATCGCCTGCGCCATCTCCGCGTCCTGCATGCAGGCGTCCAGCGTCTCGGCTTCCAGCCCGGCCGCCAGACCGATCTTCTTCAGCGCCGCCGCGATCTGGCCCGGCTCGCCGCCGCCCGCGCGGGCCCAGTCGGCCTGCTGGTCGAACAGCATCTCGGTCACGCCGAAATACCTCATCGGCCCGGCGCAGCGCGCGACCATCCCGGCCCAGAGGCCGAAGCGGTCGAAGTAGACCTCGCGGTAGATGAACTTGACCTTCCCGGTCTCGATGTAATCCGCCTTCAGTTGCGGGAACACGTTGTTGTGGAAGTTGGCACAGTGCGGGCAGGTGAACGAGGCATACTCGATCACGGTCACCGGCGCGCTGTCTTCGCCCAGCACCATCTCCAGCACGCGGCTGGTGTCGATCTCCTGCGCCTCGGCGGCGCTGATCGGGGCGAGGTCGGGCACGGACACCGTGCCGCCGCGCTGGGTCAGGAACCAGCCGCCGAGCGCGAGCACGACGACACCGGCGATGAGCGAAACGGAACGCAGCATGGAAACTCCTCAGGTCTGTCCCGGTCGGGATAGGATGTTTGCCCCCATGCGTTCAAGCGCGGCGCGCAGGCGGTCGTCGCCGATGTCGGCAGCCAGGCTGCGGGCCGTCTCGATCACGGCGGGGGCAGGGGTGTCGGGTTCGGCCTGGTAGGCCGTCTGGGTCTCGGCGAAGCCGTGCGCCGAGGTCTGGGTGATCTTCACACGGGCGACGGCGTTGTAGCCGTAGCAGGCGTTGACGCGCTGGCGCAGCGCCTCCTTCTGCATCTCCACCAGAGGGGCTGCGGCGCCGGTCGTCAGCACGGTCAGCGTCGCACCGAGGCCCTGCCGCCCGTAGCCGACCTCGACCGGACGACAGAGCGCGGCGATGTCGGGACCGGCGACCTCGGCCCAGCGGGTCAGCAGTTTCGAGACCGCGAAACCCCGGCTCTCGCCCGCCTTGCGGATACGGGCCTGCAACAGCGCGCCGGTCTGGCGGAAGCCGCGGGCGCGGGGCTGATCGGGGGCGGACATCGGGTCGGGTCGCTTTCCTTGGAACGCCTCCTACCATACGTCACGGGCGGGCAAGGGCCAGTGGCCACGGGACAAGGACACTCAAGAATGCGTGACGCCGCGGAGACCGCGCTGCCGGAGCTTCTGCTGGGCTGGTACGACCGCCACGCCCGCGTGCTGCCGTGGCGGGTGCCGCCCGGCTCGGGGCGGCGCGCCGATCCCTACCGGGTCTGGCTGTCCGAGGTGATGCTGCAGCAGACCACGGTCGCGGCGGTGAAGGACTACTTCGCCCGGTTCACCGCCCGCTGGCCGGATGTCACGGCGCTGGCCGCCGCCGAGGATGCCGAGGTGATGGCGGCCTGGGCCGGCCTCGGCTACTACGCCCGCGCCCGCAACCTGCTGAAATGCGCGCGGATCGTGAGTGCCGAGCACGGCGGCGTCTTTCCCGACACGGTCGAAGGCCTGCGCGCCTTGCCGGGGATCGGTCCCTACACCGCCGCCGCCATCGCCGCGATTGCCTTCGACCGCCCGGAAACCGTGGTCGACGGCAACGTCGAGCGGGTGATGAGCCGCCTGCGGGCCATCGAGACGCCGCTGCCTGTCGCGAAACCGCTGCTGGTGGCCGCTGCCGACGCGCTGACACCGCAGGCGCGGCCCGGCGACTATGCGCAGGCGGTGATGGACCTCGGCGCCACGATCTGCACCCCGAAGTCGCCCGCCTGCGGGATCTGCCCGTGGCGCGACCCCTGTGCCGCGCGGGCGGCGGGGATCGCGGCCGACCTGCCGCGCAAGTCCCCGAAGAAGGCCAAGCCGGTGCGGCAGGGCCTCGTCTATCTCGCCCGCCGGGCCGACGGGGCCTTCCTGCTGGAGACCCGGCCCGACACCGGCCTGCTCGGCGGGATGCTCGGCTGGCCCACGACCGACTGGACCGAGGCCGCGCCGCCCGACGCGCCGCCGCTGGCGGCGGACTGGCGTGATCCGGGGCTGGAGGTGCGCCACACCTTCACCCATTTCCACCTGCGGCTCGGGCTGCGGCTGGCGGATGTGGCGGCCGATGCCCGGCCGGAGCGGGGCGCCTTCGTCGACCGCCACGCGTTTCGCCCCACGGCGCTGCCGACCCTGATGCGCAAGGCGGTCGACCTGGTGACCCCGTGGCCCGGCGCGTGACCCCGCGTCCGAATTGAAGGCGCATCCGGGCTTGGGTAGACTCCGCGTCAGCCCGCGCATCGGAGGAACGACCATGTCCGCCACGACGCTGAACGCCCCGTCCGAGTTGTCCAGCCTGCGGCGGGCGCTGCCCTTCGCGCTGTCCTTCACCGTCGTGCCGGTCATCGTGGTGGCGGCGCTGCAGGGCGGGGTCTGGCTGCTGCTGCCGCCGCTTTACACTTGGGCGCTGTTCTCGCTGCTCGACGCGCTGCTGGGTCTGAACGAGGAGAACCCCGACACCGACACGCCGGAGGCCGATCTTTACTGGTACCGGGCGATCGTGATGGCGTGGTTCCCGGTGCAGGCGCTGACCGCGCTCGCGCTGGTGGCCTGGGTTCCGGGCGCCGCGCACCTGGCGGGGTGGGAGAAATTCGCCGTCTTCTTCGGCGTCGGCATCATGAACGGCACCATCGGCATCGTCTACGCGCACGAGCTGATGCACCAGAAGAACCGGCTGGAGCGCTGGCTGGGCGACCTGCTGATGACCATGGTGCTCTACGGTCACTTCCGCACCGAGCACCTGCTGGTGCATCACCGCTATGTCGGCACCCCGCGCGATGCGGTGACCGCGCGCTACAACGAGAGCTTTCACCGCTTCTTTCCCCGCGTGGTGCGCGAGGGCCTGTCGAGCGCATGGCGGGCCGAGGCGCAGATGCTGTCCCGCAAGGGCCTGTCCAAGTGGCACCGCAGCAACCCGCACTGGCGCTACTGGGCCTTGCAGGGCGGGTGGCTGTTGCTGGCGCTGTGGATCGGCGGGGTCTGGGGGCTGGTGCTCTTCGTCTGGGCCGCGATGGTCGCGGTCTGGCAACTGGAACTCGTCAACTACGTCGAGCACTACGGCCTGACCCGCAAGCATCTCGGCGACGGCAAGTACGAGCATGTCCTGCCGCGCCATTCTTGGAATGCCGCGCAGAAGGCGTCGAACTGGCTGCTGATCAACCTGCAGCGCCACTCCGACCATCACTACAAGCCCGACCGGCGCTTTCCGCTCCTGCAGACCTATGCCGAGACCGAGGCCCCCGCGCTGCCCTACGGTTATCCGGTGATGACGACCGCCGCGCTGATCCCGCCGCTCTGGCGCCGGATCATGAACCCGCGCGTGCGCCGCTGGCGGGCGATGTTCTACCCCGAGATCGCGGACTGGTCCGACTACAACAAGGGGCGCACCCCGATGCCGAAAGGGGCGAGCTGAGGGACGAAAAAAACCCCGCCCCTTGGAGGCGGGCGGGGTCAGTCGCGTGCCGTGGAGCGGCCACAGGCACGGGCGGTAACGGGTGATGAGCGGCGGGGTCAGCCCCCGGCCAGCTCGGCGCGCAACTGCTGGCGCAGGAAGTCGATGGGCACCGTCTGCCCCTCGCGCCGGAAGTGCCAGTAGGTCCAGCCGTTGCACGAGGGCGCGCCTTCCAGCGCGGCGCCGACCTGGTGGATCGAGCCCTTCGAGACGTCCGAGATCAGCGTGCCGTCGGCGCGCACGCGCGCGGTCTGGCCGCGCGGACCGGTCAGCACCTCGCCCGGCCGCAGCAGGCCGCGCTCGACCAGTTGGCCGAAGGGGATGCGCGGTTCGGCGCGTTTCGACCCGGTGACCTCCAGCGCGGCGCGGTCCAGCGGCCGGATCCGGGCGATGCGGTCCTCGGCAATGCGCCGGTAGCCCGCGTCACGCTCGATCCCGATGAAGCGGCGGCCCAGCATCCGCGCCACCGCCCCGGTCGTGCCCGACCCGAAGAACGGGTCCAGCACCACGTCGCCGGGATTGGTCGAGCCGACCAGCACCCGGTGCAGCAGCGCCTGCGGCTTCTGGGTCGGGTGGGCCTTGTCGCCGTTGGCGTCCTTCAGCCGCTCGCCGCCGGAACAGATCGGCAGCACCCAGTCCGAGCGCATCTGCACGCCCTCGTTCAGGGCCTTCAGCGCCTCGTAGTTGAAGGTGTATTTCGCGCCTTCCGACTTCGACGCCCAGATCATCGTCTCGTGCGCGTTGGTCAGCCGCTTGCCGCGGAAGTTCGGCATCGGGTTCGACTTGCGCCAGACCACGTCGTTCAGGATCCAGTAGCCCGCGTCCTGCAGCGCCGCGCCGACACGGAAGATGTTGTGATAGCTGCCGATCACCCAGATCGCGCCATCGGGCTTCAGCAGGCGGCGGGCGGCGGCCAGCCACTCGCGCGTGAAGGCGTCGTAGGCGGCGAAGCTGGAAAACTGGTCCCAGGCATCGTCGACGGCATCGACCTTGCTGTTGTCGGGGCGGTGCAACTCGCCCTTCAGTTGCAGGTTGTAGGGCGGATCGGCGAAGATCAGGTCGACCGACGCCTCGGGCAGCCGGTTCATTTCCTCGATGCAGTCGCCCGCAAGGATGGTGTCGAGCGGCAATGCGGCAGGCGCCGCCCGCGTGTCGGTCTTGGTCTTCATCAGGTGTGCCTCTGTCCCCTGCGCGATTGGCCGCGTCTTGGTTATCCACAAGATGAGTCAAACC
>JAUHZL010000069.1 GCA_030425945.1 Alphaproteobacteria bacterium
GGCGTTTCACGCCCCAGTCTTCCTTGGGCATAAGGCCCTCCGTGAGTTCATGTCAGCGGTCTGCGGGATGGCGTCGGTTGCCACAGGGGCGCGCGCGTGTCAAAGCGTTTTTCGCGCGATGCCGCGCGGCCTGAAGGAGTGCGCCGTGACCGATGCGGTCCTGCCCGGACATCCCCCCGTTCCGCTCGTCCTGCGTGTCTCGTCCCGGGCGCGGCGTCTGTCGCTGCGGGTGTCTCGGCTGGATGGTCGGGTCACCCTGACCGCGCCGCCCGGCGTCCCGCGCGCCGAGGTGATGCGTTTCGCCGAGGAGCGGGCCGACTGGGTGCGCGGGCATCTCGCCGAGATCCGCCTGCCGGAGGCGGTCGGGATCGGCACCTGGCTGCCGGTCGAGGGCCGTCCGCGCGAGATCGTCGCCGAGCGGGTGCGCGCGGCGCGGCTGGAGCCGGGGCGGCTGGTGATCCCGGCCCGGGCCGCGGCGCCGGGGGCGGCGGTCGAATCGTTCCTGAAGGCCCGCGCGCGGGACCGGCTGGCCGAGGCGAGCGACCGCCATGCCGCAGCCCTCGGGCGGCAGGTGGCGCGGATCACGCTGCGCGACACGCGCTCGCGCTGGGGGTCCTGCACCGCCGATGGCGCGCTGATGTATTCGTGGCGGCTGATCCTCGCGCCGCCGTCGGTGCTGGACTACGTCGCGGCGCACGAGGCGGCGCACCTCGTGGAGATGAACCACTCGGCGCGGTTCTGGGCGCTTGTCGAGCGGCTCTGCCCCGACTGGCAGGCCGAGCGCGCCTGGCTGCGGCGCGAGGGGGCGGCGCTGCAGGCGTGGCGCTTCCGGGACTGAGGCGATGCGGCCGTTGACGCGGCGGGCGGCACCCGTGATCCTGCGGCCATGCTGATCCAGCCGCGTGCCGAAACCCCGATCGCCAGCCCGCCGAGCCCGCAAGGCGCGGCGCACGAGAAGGTCTACCGCGCGCTGCGCACCCAGATCATGCATGGCGAACTGCCGCCCGGACAGGCGCTGACCCTGCGCGGGATCGGCAAGAGCTTCGGGGTCTCGATGACCCCGGCGCGCGAGGCGGTGCGCCGCCTGGCCGCCGAGGGCGCAGTGACACTGTCGGTGTCGGGCCGCGTCTCGACCCCGGAACTGAGCGCCGAGCGGATGGAGGAGCTGGCCGCCCTGCGCGCGCTGCTCGAGCCGGAACTGGCCGCCCGCGCCCTGCCGCGCGCCCACATGGCGCTGATCGACCGGATGCAGACGATCCAGACCGGTATCGGTCACGCGATCCAGGCCGGGGATGCAGTCGGGTACATCCGCGCCAACCTCGAATTTCACCGCGCGCTTTACCTGCGGGCACAGGCGCCGGCGATCCTCGCGATGGCCGAGACGGTCTGGCTGCAACTGGGGCCGACGATGCGCAAGCTCTACGGGCGTCTCAACCGCACCGCGGCGCCCCAGCACCACGCGATGATCCTCGCGGCGCTGAAGGCGGGCGACGAGCCGGCGCTGCGGCTCGCCGTGCGGATGGATGTGACGCAGGGCCTGCGCTACCTCGCAACCTGAGGCTCAGGTCAGCGGGTCGGGCCACGCGGTCTGCGGATAGTCCTTGGCGTACCACGGCAGGTCCGGGCCGTCGTCGAGCGAGGCGTCCCGCCAATCGCGGAACGCCGGATCGGACAGGTGCGCCTCGACATAGGCGCCCGCGCTGTCCGACACCGGCAGGGCATAGGTGGCGATCCGGGCTGCCACCGGGGCATAGAAGGCATCCGCCACCGAGTACCGGCCGCAGAGCCACGGCCCCCCGTCCCCGAACCGGGCGCGCGCGTGGCTCCAGATCGTGTCGAGCCGGGCGAGATCGGCGGCGACCGCCTCCGGCACCGGGGTCTCCGCATAGGCGACGCGCAGGTTCATCGGGCAGGTGCTGCGCAGCGCGGTGAACCCGGCGTGCATTTCCGAGGTCAGCGTCCGGGCGCAGGCGCGCGCGGCGGGATCGTCCGGCCAGTGTCCCGCCTGCGGGTGGCGGCTCGCCAGTTCCTCGGCAATCGCGAGGCTTTCGCTGACCGCGACGCCCTCGGGGGTGATCCAGGTCGGCACGGTGCGGGCGGGGGCGTGATCGGCCAGTTGCTCGGCCACGCCCGCGTCGAAGAACGAGACGAAGCGCGTCTCCACCTCGATCCCGAACCGGGCAAAGAGCAGCCAGCCGCGCAGCGACCAGCTGGAGTAGGCGCGATCGCCGAGAAGAAGAAGTCCGGACATGGGACGCTTTTCCGTCATTGAAGGTCGGGGCAGCGTAGCGGGGCGGCGCGCGCCGGGGAAATGCCGTTTTGGCGGCTGCCCGATCACAGACGGTGATTGATGCAGACCGCCTCCGCGCTGCCGGGGCCGAACCGCAGGTGGGTCAGTGACAGCGGGTCGATCTTGTGGGCGAAGGCCTCGCGCGGCCCGAGGCCGAGGGCGCGCTGCACCTGCGTCAGGATCGCGCCGAAATGCGCGACCACGATCACCGGGCCGGCGGGGACCTGCGCCTCGATCCGCGCCACGGCGGCGTTGACCCGGGCCGCGAAGGCGTCCCAGGATTCGCCCCCCGGTGCCGCGACCGGACCGGGGGCATCCCAGAAGGCGTAGATGGTCTCGGGGTCGCGGGCTTCGGCCTCGGCGTGGGTCAGCCCTTCCCAGTCGCCGAAATGGATCTCGCGCAGCCCGGACAGCGACGGCAGGCGGGCGCGCTCGCCCTGCACCGCGTCTGCCGTGGTCACCGCGCGGATCAGGTCGGACGAGATCACCGGGGCGGCGGCGGGCAGCGCTGCGGCGAGGCGGGCGAGGGCGGCGGTGTCGCCGAGGTCGGCGGGCAGGTCGGTCCAGCCGATCATCGCCTTCGCATGGGTCGGCCCGTGGCGCAGCCAGTACCAGTCCCTCATGGTCCGCCCTTCAGCCAGAGCGGCAGCCCGGCGACGACCAGCGCCACCCGGTCGGCCTGCGCCGCCACCGCCTGGTTGAGCGCGCCCTGCGCCGTGCGGAACCGGCGTCCGAGGCGATGCTCGGGCACGATCCCCTGGCCGACCTCGTTCGTCACGGCGATCACCGGGCCGGGGCAGGCGGCGAGGGCCGCGAGCAGCGCGTCGGTCTCGGCGGCGAGGTCGGCGTCGGCCAGCATCCGGTTGGTCAGCCAGAGCGTCAGGCAGTCGATCACGACGACGTGACCGGACGGCACGCGGCCGAGGGCCGGGGCCAGGTCATGCGGGGCTTCGACCGTGGTCCAGCCATCGCCGCGCGATGCCTTGTGGGCCGCGATTTTCGCTTCCATTTCAGCGTCGTGCGCCTCGGCCGTGGCGATGTAGAGGTGCGGCAGCCCGGTCGCTTCGGCCTGCGCCTCGGCCCAGCGGGACTTGCCCGAGGACGCGCCGCCAATCGCCAGAGATAGGGCCGTGCCGGTGATTTCCACCATGGTCGAGTGATCCTCCCGGGCGGGTGCTGCGTAGCCCTCATGCGAACAGGAAAACGGGCTGTCGAACGGCTCGGTTCACAGGGGGTGATAAGATGGCTCTTGACGGAACTTCTGACACGAACCTTTCCCGGCGTGCAATGCAGGCGGAACTGCTGGACGCCGAGACCGAGTTGAAGCTGGCCTACGCGTGGCGCGACCACCGCGACGAGGCCGCGCTGCACCGGCTGGTGACCGCCTACATGCGGCTGGCGATCTCGATGGCCTCGAAGTTCCGCCGCTACGGCGCCCCGATGAACGACCTGATCCAGGAAGCCGGGCTCGGCCTGATGAAGGCCGCCGACAAGTTCGACCCCGACCGCGGCGTGCGCTTCTCGACCTACGCGGTGTGGTGGATCAAGGCCTCGATCCAGGACTACGTGATGCGCAACTGGTCGATGGTCCGGACCGGCTCGACCTCATCGCAGAAATCGTTGTTCTTCAACATGCGCCGCGTGCAGGCCCGTCTCGAGCGCGAGGCGGCGGCCTCGGGCGAGAACCTCGACCGGCACCAGCTGCGCCAGATGATCGCCACCGAGGTCGGCGTGCCGCTGGCCGATGTCGAGATGATGGAAGGCCGCCTGTCCGGCTCGGACTATTCGCTGAACGCGACGCAGTCGGTCGATGACGAGGGCCGCGAGTGGATCGACGCGCTGGAGGACACGTCCGAGCAGGCCGCCGAGCGCGTCGAGACCAGCCATGACACCGCGCAGCTGCGCGAATGGCTGCTGGTCGCGCTGCAGTCGTTGAACGAGCGCGAGCGCTTCATCGTCCGCGAGCGCAAGCTGCGCGACGACCCGCGCACGCTGGAAAGCCTTGGCACCGAGCTGGGCCTGTCGAAGGAGCGCGTGCGCCAGCTGGAGGCGGCGGCCTTCGCCAAGATGCGCAAGAGCCTCGTCGCGCAGTCGCCGGAGGTGCACCAATTCTTCGCCTGATCCTTGCGGCGGGGCTGCTGGCCCTGCCATCGCTGTCCGGGGCCGAGGAAATCGGCCCCGACGCCCTCGACCAGCTTCCGGCCGCCGACGTGGTGATCCTGGGCGAGGTCCACGACAACGCGCAGCACCACCTGAACCAGGCCCGCGCCGTGGCCGCGATCCGGCCAACTGCCGTCGTCTGGGAGATGCTGAGCCCGGCGCAGGTCGCGGGCATGGACCCGGAGGCCACCGGCACCCCCGAAACGCTGGCGCGCTCGCTGCACTGGGAGGCGGGCGGCTGGCCCGATTTCACCCTCTACTGGCCGATCTTCGAAGCTGCCCGGGGCGTGCCCGTGGTCGGTGCCGCCCTGCCGCGCGAGACGGTGCGCCGGGCCGTGGGCGAGGGGGCGGCGGCGCCGTTCGGGGAGGGGGCCGCGCGCTACGGCCTGACCGAGGCGCTGCCCGAGGCCGAGCAGGCCCTGCGCGAGGCCGAGCAGATGCGCGTGCACTGCGACGCGCTGCCCGAGGCGATGCTGGGCGGGATGGTCGAGGCGCAGCGCCTGCGCGACGCGGCCTTCGCCCGCGCCGTGGTCGAGGCCCAGGCGCGCTACGGATCGCCCGTCGTGCTGATCACCGGCAACGGCCATGCCCGCACCGACCGGGGCGTGCCCGCCGCGCTGGCGCAGGCCGCACCGGAATTGTCGGTGCTGTCGGTCGGCCAGCTCGAGGGCGGGCCGGACGAGGCCGCGCCGCCCTATGACCTGTGGCTGGTGACCGAGGCCGCCGCGCGCGAGGACCCCTGCGCCGTCTTCGCCAAGTGACGGTTGTTTCGCGCCGCGCCCGCGCCTACACCCGTGGGAACGATGACGCGGGAGCGCGCCCATGCTGGCCGGAAAACGTATCCTCCTGATCCTCGGCGGCGGCATCGCGGCCTACAAGGCGCTGGACCTGATCCGGCAGCTCGGCCGCGAGGGGGCGGCCGTCACCCCGGTCCTGACGCGGGCAGCGGAGGAATTCGTCACGCCGCTGTCGGTCTCGGCGCTGGCCGGGGCGAAGGTCTACCGCGACCTCTTCGACCTGACCGACGAGGCGGAGATGGGCCATATCCAGCTGTCCCGCTCGGCCGACCTGATCGTGGTCGCGCCCGCCACCGCCGACCTGATGGCGAAGATGGCCCAGGGCCATGCGAACGACCTTGCCTCGACCCTGCTGCTGGCGACCGACACGCCCGTGCTGATCGCGCCCGCGATGAACGTCCGGATGTGGCAGCACCCGGCGACGCAGCGCAACCTCGCGACCCTGCGGGGCGACGGGGTGCGGGTGGTCGGGCCGGACGAGGGCGAGATGGCCTGCGGCGAGTTCGGCCCGGGCCGGATGGCCGAGCCGCCCGCCATCGTCGCCGCGATCCTCGCCGCGCTGGCCTCCGGGCCGCTGGCCGGGCGGCATGTTCTGGTGACCTCCGGGCCGACGCATGAGCCGATCGACCCGGTGCGCTACATCGCCAACCGCTCGTCCGGGGCGCAGGGCACCGCGATCGCGGGGGCGCTGGCGGCGTTGGGCGCGCGCGTGACCTTCGTGACCGGACCCGCCAGCGTGCCGCCGCCCGCGGGCGTCGCCGTGGTGCGGGTCGAGACCGCGCGCCAGATGCTGGAGGCCGTCGAGACCGCCCTGCCCGCCGACGCGGCGGTCTTCGCCGCCGCCGTCGCGGACTGGCGGGTGACCACGGAAGCGGCCAGCAAGATCAAGAAGGACGGCAGCGGCCGCCTGCCGGTGCTGGACTTCGCCGAGAACCCCGACATCCTCGCCACCGTGGCGCGGCGGGACACCAGCCGGCCCGGTCTGGTGGTGGGCTTCGCCGCCGAGACCGACGACGTGGTGGCCCACGCCACCGCCAAGCGCCTGCGCAAGGGCTGCGACTGGATCGTGGCGAACGACGTCTCGCCCGCGACCGGCATCATGGGCGGCACCGAGAACGCGGTGACGCTGATCACCGCCGAGGGCGCGGAGACCTGGCCGCGGATGGCCAAGGAGGCCGTGGCGGCCCGTCTCGCCGACCGGATCGCCGCCGCGCTCGGGGGCTGAGGGCGGACGCCTTCGGCGAGAGTATTTGGACCAAGAAGAAGGGGAGCCGCGCGCCATGCAGCCCATCGTCGAGGTGCTCTGGGAAGACTGGGCCGACCGGGACGTGCCCTTGCCCGCCTACGCGACGGCAGGGGCGGCGGGCGCCGACCTGCGGGCGAACCTGCCGGTGGAGCAGCGGGCCGCGGGCCTCGTGCTGGCGCCGATGGCGCGGACGATCGTGCCGACCGGCTTTCGGGTCGCGATCCCGGAGGGCTACGAGATGCAGATCCGGCCGCGCTCGGGGCTGGCGCTGAAGCATGGCATCACGCTGCCGAACACGCCGGGCACCATCGATTGCGACTACCGGGGCCCGCTGGGCGTGCTGCTGATCAACTTCGGGACCGAGCCCTTCGCCATCGCCCACGGCGACCGGATCGCCCAGGCGGTGATCGCGCCGGTGTCGCCGGCCCGGTTCGCCGTGGTGGAGGCGCTCGACGACACCGCGCGCGGGCAGGGCGGGTTCGGCTCGACGGGGCGCGGCTGATGGCGCTGGTGCTGGGCCTCGCCGCGCTGCTCTGGGGCGTCGGACACCTGCTGCGGCTGCCGGTGCAGGCGCGCGCGCTGATGCTCGGTTTGCTCTACGTGGCCGTGCTGGGCCTGCAGGTCATCCTGCCGGAGGGGGCCGAGCTGCGCCGCGCGACCGGCGGCAGCGCCGCGCCCTGGCTGCTGATCGGCGGGGCGGCGGCCCTCGTGCTGCTCTACCGCGAGGGGTTGCGCCGCCTGCGCGCCCGCGCCGCGCCGCCGCCCGCGCCGGAGACCGCGCGGCAAGGCCCGTTCCGGGACGTCGAGCTGGAGCGCTATGCCCGCCACATCGTGCTGCGCGAGATCGGCGGGGTCGGGCAGAAGCGCCTGAAGGACGCGCGCGTGCTGGTGATCGGCGCGGGCGGGCTGGGGGCACCGGTGCTGCTCTACCTGGCCGGGGCGGGCGTGGGCACGATCGGGGTGATCGACGACGACACGGTGAGCCTGTCGAACCTGGCCCGGCAGGTGATCCATACCGATGCGCGGACCGGCATGCCGAAGGTCTTTTCTGCCGAGCGGGCGATGACCGACCTGAACCCCGAGGTGACGGTCAAGCCCTATAACCGCCGCCTGACCCCGGAGATCGCCGAGGCGCTGGTCGGGGAATATGACCTCGTCATCGACGGGTCGGACAATTTCGACACCCGCGAGCTGGTGAACCGCACCTGCGTGGCGACGGGCACGCCGCTGCTCTCGGGGGCGATCGGCCAGTGGGAGGGGCAGATAAGCCTGTTCGATCCGGTGCGGGGAGCGCCCTGCCGGGCCTGCGTCTTTCCCGAGCGTCCTGCCCCCGGCCTCGTGCCGAGCTGTGCCGAGGGCGGGGTCGCGGGACCGCTGCCGGGGGTGATCGGTACGCTGCTCGCGACCGAGGCGGTCAAGGAGATCACGCAGGCGGGCGACGGGCTGGCCGGGCGGCTGCTGATCTACGACGCGCTGGCTGCCGAGATGCGCAGCGTGAAGGTCCGGCGCGATCCGGCCTGCCCGGTCTGCGGCGGGGTGTGACGGCTGCGCTTGCCCGCCCCGTGCAGGCGCGGCATTGTCGGCGCAGATACCGATCCGCACAGGGAGTTGCGCATGTCCGTCCTCACCCGTCTTGCCGCCGCGACGCTGGCCCTCGGCCTGGCCGCGCCCGCCGTCACCGCCCAGGCCCTGCCCGATCTCGCGGGGCGCGAGGTGGTGGTGGTGACCGAGAACGCCTACCCGCCGCTGCAGTTCGTCGATCCCGCCAGCGGGCAGGCGATCGGCTGGGAATACGACGCGATGGCCGAGATCGCCGCGCGCCTGAACATGACCGTGAGCTATGCCAACATCAGCTGGGACGCGATGATCCCGGCGGTCAGCGAGGGCCAGTTCGACCTCGGGATGACGGGCATCACGATCCGCGAGGACCGGATGGAGAAGGTCGATTTCTCGGAGGCCTACATGCGCTCCGAGATGGTGATGCTGGTGCGCGGCGACGAGGAGCGGTTCACCGACGCGGCCTCGTTCGCGGCCGATCCGGACCTGCTGATGGCGGCCCAGCCCGGCACCACGCCGTTCTATGTCGGGGTCTACGACGTGCTCGACGGCGACGAGGCCAACCCGCGCATCGTCCTCTTCGAGACCTTTGGCGCGGGGGTTCAGGCGCTGCGCACCGGCGACGTGGACCTCGTGCTGACCGACGGCACGGCGGGCGCGGGCTATGTCGCGGCCTCGGACGGGGCGCTGAAGATCGTGGGCGAGAAGCTGGGCACCGAGGATTTCGGGTTCATCTTCCCCAAGGGCACGGACCTCGTCGCGCCGATCAATGCCGCCATCGCCGCGATGAAGGCGGACGGGACCATCGACGCGCTGAACACCAAGTGGTTCCTCGACTACAAGATGGGCGGCTGAGACGGGCGCGCGGCGGGTCCCCCGCCGCGCCCCGCCTGACGTGATGGCGGCCGCACCCGATCCGGACAAGGATTTTCCATGGTGGCTCGTGCTGGTGGGCGCGGGCATGGCCGTGCTGTTCTGGCGGGTGGTCGCCGACGACCTCTATGCCACGGTTCTGGCGACGCTGGCGAAGGGGATCGGCATCACGCTCTTCGTCACCGGCGTCGCCTTCTCCGGGGCGGCGGCGCTGGGGATGCTGCTGGCGCTGGCCAGCCTGTCGCGCAGCCTGATCCTGCGGCAGCTCGCGCGGCTCTACATCGAGGTGGTGCGCGGTGTGCCGGTACTGGTGCTGCTGCTCTACGTCGCCTTCGTCTTCGCACCCGCGCTGGTGGCGCTGTGGAACTGGGCCGGGTCCTTCGTCGGGGCCGAGGCGGTGCGCACGCGCGACTTCTCGATGCTCTGGCGGGCGATCCTCGCGCTGACCATCGGCTATTCCGCCTTCATCGCCGAGGTGTTCCGCGCCGGGCTGCAGGCGGTCGACCGGGGCCAGATCGAGGCGGCCAACGCACTGGGCCTCGGGCGCTGGCTGCGGTTCCGGCTGGTGGTCTTCCCGCAGGCCCTGCGCACCATCCTGCCGCCGCTCGGCAACGACTTCGTGGCGATGGTGAAGGATTCGAGCCTGGTGTCGGTGCTGGGCGTGCTCGACATCACGCAACTCGGCAAGCTGACGGCGGCGGGGAACTTCCGCTACTTCGAGACCTACAACGTGGTGGCGCTGCTCTACCTGTCGCTGACGATCACGCTGTCGCTGGCGCTGCGGCGGATCGAGCGGCGGCTGCGCCTGCCCGGTCAGCGGTAGTGGACCTTCCCGCGGAGCGCGCCTAGCTTTCCCGGCAAAGGAGTGACCCGCATGACCAACCCGCTTCTGTCCGAC
Organism: Alphaproteobacteria bacterium; assembly: GCA_030425945.1. Taxonomy (GTDB): domain Bacteria; phylum Pseudomonadota; class Alphaproteobacteria; order Rhodobacterales; family Rhodobacteraceae; genus Dinoroseobacter. The sequence continues at coordinate 9,822 of JAUHZL010000069.1, forward strand.
TGGACCGGCCCCTTCGCCCTGCCGCCCTTCGCCGCGATCACCGATGCCGATTTCGGTCCCGCCTTCGACGCCGCGAAGGGCGGCA
>JAUHZL010000070.1 GCA_030425945.1 Alphaproteobacteria bacterium
ATGGTAGACCACCATATCTGGTAAGGGCTCGCGCGGGCAACGCGACCCTTGCAGTGACACCCAAGCTGTTGTGGGCACAGACCCGCAGCAGTTCAGTCAAGGGGCCGGGCATGGCGCACCCAGAGCAGTATCTGGAAACGGACGACCTCCATCCCATTGATATCGTGGAAAACCTTGCGGAGCATCACGCGTGGGACTTCGACCGGATCGCGGATGACCAGATCGCCATGGCCGTGGAGGGGCAGTGGCGCACCTATGCCGTGACCCTCGCGTGGTCGGGCTACGACGAGACCCTGCGCCTCGTCTGCACCTTCGAGATGGAACCGCCCGAGGCGCGCATCCCCGAGCTGCACGCGGTGCTGAACGCCGCCAACGACCGGTTGTGGTCGGGGGCGTTCACCTACTGGGCCCCGCAGAAGCTGATGGTCTTCCGCTACGGGCTGATCCTGTCGGGCGCGGCGCAGGCCGGGCCCGAGCAGATCGACACGATGGTCAGCGCCGCCGTGAACAACTGCGAGCGCTATTACCCCGCCTTCCAGCTGGTGTGCTGGGCGGGACGCGACCCCGAGGACGCCTTGCAAGTCGCCATTGCCGAGGCCTACGGTCGCGCCTGACAGGACCGTCAGGAAGGATCGAGGCATGGCACTGGAGGAGATCGCGCAGCGCGGACTGCATTTGCTGGGATGTGGCAAGATGGGGTCGGCCATGCTGGCCGGCTGGCTCGAGGCCGGTGTGCCGCCCGGGGCCGTGTGGGTCACCGACCCGAACCCGTCCGACTGGGTCAGCGGACTGGCCGCCCGCGGCTTGCACCTCAACGAGACGCCGCCCGAAGCCCCCGCGCTGTGCCTGCTCGCGGTCAAGCCGCAGATGATGGGCGCGGCCCTGCCCACGGTGCAGGCCTTCGGCGGCGGCGGGACACTGGTCGTCTCCATCGCGGCCGGAACCCCCATCGCGGCCTTCGAGGCCGTCTTCGGTCCCGGCACCCCGATCGTGCGGGCGATGCCGAACACCCCGGCGGCCGTCGGCAAGGGGATCACCGCGATCATCGGCAATGCCGAAGCGACCGAGGCACACCTGGCGCTGACCGAGGCGCTTCTGAGCGCCATCGGCCAGGTCGTCCGGCTGGAGCACGAAGACCAGATGGACGCGGTGACCGGCGTTTCGGGATCGGGCCCGGCCTATGTCTTTCACATGATCGAGGCGCTCGCGGCGGCGGCCGAGGCCGAGGGGCTTGCGCCCGACCTCGCCATGCAACTGGCGCGGGCGACGGTGGTCGGGGCCGCGGCGCTGGCCGAGGGATCGGACGAGAGCGCGGCACAGCTGCGCATCAACGTGACCTCGCCGAAGGGCACGACCGAGGCGGGGCTGCGCCACCTGATGGACCCCGAGACCGGCTTGCCGCCGCTGATGAAACGGACGGTGGCGGCAGCGGCGGCCCGGGGACGGGAGTTGCGCGGATGAGCGACAAGATCACCTTCGACGACTTCCTGAAGGTCGATGTCCGGGTGGGCCGGATCGTGCAGGCCGAACCCTTTCCCGAGGCGCGCAAGCCCGCGATCAAGCTCTGGGTCGACTTCGGCGGCGACCTCGGGGTGAAGAAGTCGAGCGCGCAGATCACCCGCCACTACACGCCGGAGGGGCTGGTCGGGCGGCAGGTGCTGGCGGTGGTCAACTTCCCCCCGCGCCAGATCGGCAAGGTCATGTCCGAGGTGCTGGTGCTCGGCGTGCCGGACGAGGACGGCGAGGTGGTCCTGATCGGGCCCGGCCACGATGTGCCGCTGGGCGGGAGGCTCTATTGATGAAGCTGCTGATTTCGCGGGCGCTGCCGGACAGCGTGATGGCTGCGGCCGAGGCCCGGTTCGACGTCACCACGCGCCCGACCACGCAACCGATGGACCATGACGCGTGCGTCGCCGCGCTGCGCAATCAGGACATCGTGTTGCCGACGCTGGGCGATGCCTTCACCGCCCGCGCCTTTGCCGAGGCGGGCACGATCCGGTGCAGGCTGCTGGCCAATTTCGGCGTCGGCTACAACCACATCGACGTCGCCGCGGCCCGCGCCGCCGGGGTGGCCGTGACGAACACGCCGGGTGCCGTGACCGACGCCACGGCCGATGTCGCCCTGACGCTGATGCTGATGACGGCCCGTCGCGCGGGCGAGGGCGAGCGGCTGGTCCGCACGGGCGCGTGGCAGGGCTGGCATCCGACGCAGATGCTGGGCCTGCACGTGACCGGCAAGACCGTTGGCATCGTGGGCATGGGCCGCATCGGGCAGGCGATCGCGAAGCGCTGCCACTACGGGTTCGGGATGGAGGTGGTGTTCTACAACCGCTCGCCCAAGTCGGTGGACCTGCCCGCGCGCCAACTGGCGACGCTGGCCGAGGTGATGGCGGTGGCGGATGTGGTGATCGTCGCTGTGCCGGGCGGGGCCGCGACGCATCACCTGTTGGACGCCGAGGCCTTTGCCGCGATGCAACGCCACGCGATCTTCGTGAACATCGCGCGCGGCGACGTTGTGGACGAGGCCGCGCTGATCGCGGCCCTGCAGGCAGGGCAACTGGCGGGCGCGGGGCTCGACGTCTACGAGTTCGAGCCCGCGGTGCCGGACGCGCTGAAGGCGATGGAGAACGTCGTGCTCCTGCCCCATCTGGGCACCGCGGCGCTTGAGGTCCGCGAAGCGATGGGGCGAATGGCGCTGGACAATTGCCTTGCTCAGGCCGAGGGGCGGGCACTGCCGAACCCGGTCTGAGCGGGGCAGACCAGACGGGGCGCTGCGGTAGGCCAGTTCTAAGAATTTTAGGCTGGCAAGGAGCCGTTTACACATCTGGCTCCCAACCCATCGGAAAGTAATGGCTTTTTCTGTGCGTTGGCTAGCGTACGGTTAAGATCCTAAAATTCTTAGGGAACGACGGGGCCGCAGGGGGCAAGGATCCACGGCGCCCTGCCCTGAAGACCCCGGCTCCAGGCTCACCCCCCCTCCCTGTCCCGGTTCACCCGGCCCGGGATACATCCTCGCCCATCGCGGCGCGCCAATGGCGGCGGCACAGGCTGACGTAAGTCTCGTTCCCGCCGATCTGCACTTGCGCGCCATCCTTTAGCGCCCGGCCGTCCGGACCCTGCCGCACCACCATCGTGGCCTTGCGCCCGCAGTGGCAGATCGTGCGCACCTCGCGCATCTCGTCGGCCAGCGCCAGAAGCGCCGCCGAGCCCGGGAACAGCTCGCCCCGGAAGTCGACGCGCAGCCCGTAGCACATGACGGGCACGCCCAGGTCATCCACAGTGCGGGCCAGCTGCCAGACCTGGTCCGGTGTCAGGAACTGGGCTTCGTCCACGAAGACGCAGGCGCAGGGGCCCTCGGCCAGCCGGGCCGCGATGCGGGCGAAGAGGTCGGTCTCGGGGGTGAAGGTCTCGGCCTCCGAGCCGATCCCGATGCGGCTGGCGATGCGGCCCTTGCCGGCCCTCTGGTCAAGCTCGGCGGTCAGCAGGAAGGTCTGCATCCCGCGTTCGATGTAGTTGTGCGACGCCTGCAACAGGATCGTCGATTTTCCCGCGTTCATCGTCGAGTAATGGAAATAGAGCTTCGCCATGCCCTCGCTGGTAGCCTGCCGCGGCCATGCCGGGCAAGGCGCTTGGCCGCGGCATCTGGCCCGATCCGGCGGCGTCGGGTATGCCGGGCGGAGCCCGGCGTTTCCCATCGCGCCGGGAGCGGAGGACAGACGGCATGGACGCGATCGCGGGCTACCTGAAGAAGCATGCCGAGGCGCTGGTGAAGGACCTCGGGATCGAGGCGGCGGCCGAGATCTCGGGCAAGTCCAAGGCCACCCTCGGGCGTTACTACTCCGACGCCCCGGAGCATGCCGATCGCTTCATGCCCGTCGATACCGTTGCACGGCTGGAACAGGCGGCGCGCTATCCCCACGTGACCGCGGCGCTGGCCGAGTTGCGCGGCATCACGCTGTCGCACGACAGCGCGCGCCGCAATGCGCAGCCGGGCGGGGTCAATGCGGATGTCGTCCGGCTGGCCCAGCGGTTTGCACAGCTGATGGCCGAGTATCACCAGTCGATCGAGGACGGCGTGATCTCGGTGAACGAGTCGAAGCGGCTGCTGCGGGAAACCGTGGAACTGCAGCAGGTGCTCCTCGACATCAAGCTGCACCTGGAACTGGAAAGCGGGCCGCGCGGCTGAAACGGCAAGGGCCGCGCCCGTCAAGGCGCGGCCCCGCTGAGTTCGCCCGGCGGACGGCTCAGGCCGGTTCGTGCTGCCGTTCGGCCAAGGTCTGGCGATAGCCCTGGGCCTCGACCGTGCTCGAGAAGGCCGCGTCGGGGGCGTGGCGGGCGATCTCGGCGGCGACCTCGTCCAGCGAGGCCTCGAAGAACCCGTTCTGGGCCGTGGCCGCGCGGTTCAGGCGCTTGCCGTCGAAGGCGGCCCAGATGGCCTTGCACAGGGCTTCGGCATCCTCGGAATAGACCACGGCATGCGGGTCGAAGGGGAACGGCACGGCGTCCTGGCCCAGCTCGGCGATGAACTCTTCCGGGTCGGGGCGGCGGGTCATGCCGATCTTGACCACGCCTTCGCCAAGCGCGCCGACGTTCGACACGACATAGACGAAGCCCGCGGTCGGCACGTTGACCATCTCGCGCGCGCGCTCGGCGGCCCGGTGGGCGTCTTCCAGTTGCCGGGTCAGCTCGCCGATCTTGGCTTCATGCTCGAAGGCCTCGTCGGGACCGGCCTTCTGGGCGGCCTGCTTGGCACGGGTCAGAAGCGCCTCGATCCGGGCCTCCTCCTTTTCGGCGGCGAGCGCGTCCTTGGCGAGCTGCATCTCTTCCTTCTTCACGCGGGCCAGTTCGGCACGCAGGTCGCGCTCTTCCTTCTGTTTCTCGCGCTGTTCGTGGGTCAGGCGCAGTTCCTTGAGCTTCAGCGCGGTGAAGTCGGGGTTCAGGCGCAGGCCTTCGCCCGCCAGCGCGGCGTTGACCGTTTCCTCGGTCTTGGCGAGGCGCTGCTCCATCTGATCGACGGTGTTCCAGCGCACGGCCGAGATCGCGACGTCGCAGTCGGCGATATAGGCGCGGGCGGCGAGGCGGGCGAGCGGGCCGGGGGCGGCCTCGGCCCCCTCGAGGGGGACGGTGACCCCGGTGCCGGAGGCGATCTGCGCCTGCTCGTCCCGCACCTCGCGGATGGCGTCGCGGAAGCTGTCGCTGTCGGCGAAGTCGAAATGCGGCGTGTAGAGGCCGATGTCCTCGAGGCCCGTGGCGGCAGCCGGGCGCGCCGGGGCCGGGGCGCTGGTGACCGCGTCGCGCGCGGTCAGGGTCAGCGGGGCCGCGGCGGGGGGCTCCGGCGCTGCGGCGGGCTCGGGGTCTGACTGCGGCGCGGGCGGCGCTTCGGGTGCGGCGGCGACGGGCCCGGGCGGCTCGGCCTTCGGGGCCTCGGCGGGTTTGGCCGGGGTCGGCGCGGGCGTCGCGGCCGCAGCCTTCGCGGCACTCCGGCGCCCGTCACGACGGCGGGCGCGCAGGATGTAGAGGACGAAGAGCGCGAAGGCGAGGATGCCGGACGAGGCGTAGAGCAGCTTCTCCGGGTCGGTGGTGTATTGTTGCAGGAGGGCCTGGATTTGCTCTGGGGTCATCGGTTTTGCCTGCGAAACTCGTTTCTATTGGGGGCGAAGGAACCTGAAAACCGCGAAAAACTCAACCGCTCGCCCCCCAGCATCTGGGGTGCGTTGCCAAGAAACCGCGAAATCTTGAAGTTTTTCGATGTGTCGGGCGGCTCATGCCGTCTTCGGCAGCGGGCGTGCAGCCGAATTGAGCCCGTGCACGACTTCCCGCTCCAAGAGCGGCCAGGAATAGTCGTCGCGCACCGACAGGAACGGAAGGCCCGCCTGCCGGAACACTGTGCGCACGACGGGCGAGTCCGTGGCGAAGGCCAGTCCCATCGCCGGGTAGCCCTGCCGGTCCACGATGAGGAAATCCGCGCGATACGGGGCGAGGGCGCGGTCGACCGCCTCGGTCAGTTCGGTCGAGCGGCTGGCCCCGGTCCCGGTGAAGAACTCGGTCAGCGCGACATGGCAGAACAGGCGGTGCCCCTTGCCGAGGCGCGTCAGCAGGCCTTCGACGTCGCGCAGCAGGCAGTATTCCTGCCACTTCATCATCGATTTGCCCTCGAAGCGCACCTGCGAGAGGGCGCGCGACACTTCCAGCGGGCTGGGTCCGTCGCCGGCCTGCGCGGCGGGCGGCAGCGCGACGCGCGGGCGGGCGTCGGGCCGGGGGGCCGGGTCGGGGGTCCGGACGGGAGCAGGCGACGGCGAGATCGCGTCGGCGACGGGCGCCGCGGCGGCGTGCTGCGGGGCGGGCGGCACCTCCGCGGGCCGGGCGACGATGCGGACGAGACGCAGCACGAGAACGAGCGCGAACAGCAAGGCTGCGGCGACCGCCCAGTCTCGGGCGGCGACAGAGGCCAAGAAGGCCAGCACGGGCTCAACATACGCGTCCATGACATCCCATCCTTGCGGCAGATGTCGCTAAGGAGTCCCTAACAGGATGGCGCAATTTGGGCGCGCCTGGGGCACAGACGTGGGAATTCGGGCGGACTGTTCATCGGTCCGACGAAAAATGCGGCAGCGCGGCAGCCGCGTGCCCGGTTCGTGGCCGATCCGGCAACGCCGGGCGGCCTCAGGCCTGCAGGCTGCGCACCTCGATCTCGCCTTCCTCGCGCGCCTTCATCGCCAGCGCCGCGGCATGGCTGCCGGACAGCGTGGTGAAGTAGGGGATACGGTCGTTCAGCGCGACGGCCCGGATCGACCGGCTGTCGGACACCGCCTGCGCGCCCTCGGTCGTGTTCAGGACCAGCGAGACGGTGCCGTCCTTCATCCGGTCCACGATGTTCGGGCGGCCTTCGTAGACCTTGTTGACGCTGTCGCAGGCGATGCCTTCGGCGTCGAGGAAGGCCTTGGTCCCGCGCGTCGCGATAAGCTTGAACCCGAGATCGGTCAGGATCCGCGCGGTCTCGATCAGGACGGGCGTCTTGTCCTCGTCCTTGATCGACACGAAGACGGTGCCCTTGCGCGGCAGGTGCGTGCCGGCCCCCATCTGCGCCTTGAGGAACGCCCGGGCAAAGGACCGGTCCCAGCCCATCACCTCGCCCGTCGAGCGCATTTCCGGGCCGAGCAGCGTGTCGACGCCGGGGAAGCGCGCGAAGGGCAACACCGCTTCCTTCACGCTGAACCACGGCATGTTCGGATCGGCCAGCGTCATCGGATCGGCCAGCGGCAGGGTCGTGTCGTAGCCCGCGTCGGCGGGGTAGGGCGCGCGCAGCGGGAAGGCGTCGAGGCTCTCGCCCGCCATCAGCCGCGCCGCGATCGAGGCGATCGCGCTGTCGGTCGCCTTGGCGACGAAGGGCACGGTGCGCGAGGCGCGCGGGTTCACCTCGATCAGGTAGATCTCGCCGTCCTTGACCGCGAACTGCACGTTCATCAGGCCGACCACGCCGAGGGCGAGCGCCAGCGCCTCGGTCTGGCGCTTGAGGTCGTCGATGATGTCCTGCGGCAGGCTGTGCGGCGGCAGCGAGCAGGCGCTGTCGCCGGAATGGACGCCCGCCTCCTCGATGTGCTGCATGATGCCCGCGACATGGACCCGCTTGCCGTCCGACAGGGCGTCCACGTCCACCTCGACGGCGCCGGAGAGGTAGCTGTCGAGCAGCACCGGGCTGTCGCCCGAGACCACGACGGCGTCACGGATGTAGCGTTCCAGCCCGGCCATGTCGCGCACGATCTCCATCGCGCGCCCGCCCAGCACGTAGGAGGGGCGGATCACCAGCGGGAAGCCGATCTGCTCGGCGATCTTCAGCGCCTGCGCGTCGGTCGAGGCGATGCCGTTGTGCGGCTGTTTCAGGCCCAGCCGGTTGACCAGGTCTTGGAACCGCTCACGGTCCTCGGCGAGGTCGATGGCGTCCGGCGAGGTCCCGAGGATCGGGATGCCCGCGTCATGCAGGTCGTTGGCCAGTTTCAGCGGCGTCTGGCCGCCGAACTGGACGATCACGCCGTGCAGCGTGCCGTTCGACATCTCGGCGCGCAGGATCTCCATGACATGCTCGTAGGTGAGCGGCTCGAAATAGAGCCGGTCCGAGGTGTCGTAGTCGGTCGAGACGGTCTCCGGGTTGCAGTTGACCATGATCGTCTCGTAGCCGACCTTGGTCAGCGCGAAACAGGCGTGGCAGCAGCAGTAGTCGAACTCGATGCCCTGTCCGATCCGGTTCGGGCCGCCGCCGAGAATGACGACCTTCTTCGCCCCGGTCGGCCGGGACTCGCACTCGACCTCGCCCATCACCGGATGCTCGTAGGTCGAATACATGTAGGGCGTCTGCGCCTCGAACTCGGCCGCGCAGGTGTCGATCCGCTTGAAGACGGCGGTGACGCCCAGCCGCTCGCGGGCGCGGCGGACCTGGCCTTCCTCGCGGCCGGTCAGGGCCGCCAGCCGGGCATCGGTGAAGCCCATCACCTTGAGCGCGCGCAGCCCGTCCTCGGTCACCGGCAGGCCGTCGCGGCGGACGCGGGCCTCGGTCTCGACGATCTCGCGGATCCGGGCGAGGAACCACGGGTCGAACTTCGTCGCGGACTGGATCAGCGCGTCGGACAGCCCGTGCCGCATCGCCTGCGCGATGGTGCGCAGCCGGTCGGGCGTGGCACGCGACAGCGCGGCGATCAGCGCGGCCTCGTCGGGGGCGCCGGGGATCTCGATCTCGTCGAAGCCGGTCAGCCCGGTCTCCATGCTGGCCAGCGCCTTTTGCAGCGACTCGTGGATCGTGCGGCCGATGGCCATTGCCTCGCCCACCGATTTCATCGCGGTGGTCAGTTCGGCCTTGGCACCGGGAAACTTCTCGAAGGCGAAGCGCGGGATCTTCGTCACGACGTAGTCGATGGTCGGCTCGAAGCTGGCGGGCGTGACCTTGGTGATGTCGTTGTCCAGCTCGTCGAGCGTGTAGCCGATCGCCAGTTTCGCGGCGATCTTGGCGATCGGGAAGCCGGTGGCCTTGGACGCCAGCGCCGACGAGCGCGACACCCGCGGGTTCATCTCGATCACGACCATGCGGCCGTCCTCGGGGTTGATCGCCCATTGCACGTTCGAGCCGCCGGTCTCGACGCCGATCTCGCGCAGGACGGCGATCGAGCCGTTGCGCATGATCTGGTATTCCTTGTCGGTCAGCGTCAGCGCCGGGGCGACGGTGATCGAGTCGCCGGTGTGCACGCCCATCGGATCGACGTTCTCGATGGAGCAGACGATGATCGCGTTGTCGGCGGTGTCGCGGACCACCTCCATCTCGTATTCCTTCCAGCCCAGCAGGCTCTCGTCGATCAGGATCTGGCCGGCGGGCGAGGCATCCATGCCGGAGCGGCAGTAAAGCTCGTAGTCGTCGCGGTTGTAGGCGACGCCGCCGCCGGTGCCGCCGAGGGTGAAGGCGGGGCGGATGATCGCGGGCAGGCCGATGTCCTCGAGCGCGGCACGGGCGATGGCCATGCCGGCTTCCAGATCGCGGGTGCCGTCGGCGCGCTTGGGCGCGGTCACGATGGTGGCCTTGGGGTTCTCCAGCCCGATCCGGTCCATCGCCTCGCGGAACAGCTTGCGGTCCTCGGCCATCTCGATGGCCGCGCGCTTGGCGCCGATCATCTCGACGCCGTACTCGGCGAGCACGCCCATTTCTTCGAGCGCCAGCGCGGTGTTCAGGCCGGTCTGCCCGCCCATCGTCGGCAGCAGCGCGTCGGGGCGCTCCTTGGCGATGATCTTGGCGACCGTGTCGGGGGTGATCGGCTCGATGTAGGTGGCGTCGGCCATTTCCGGGTCGGTCATGATCGTCGCCGGGTTCGAGTTGACGAGGATGACCC
>JAUHZL010000071.1 GCA_030425945.1 Alphaproteobacteria bacterium
CCTGCTCACCGCGTCGTTGCGCGGCATGGGGCCTATTGGGTTGCCCCTTTCCCTGCATTGTTGCCAGTATGCGCCGAGCCTGCAATGCGCCGGGAGGGGCGAGATGCCATCAGAGCGGTTGAGTGTTGTCGTGACGCGACGGTTGCCGGAACCGGTCGAGACGCGGCTGAAGGAACTTTTCGACGTCGAGCTGAGCGAGGCGGACGAGAAGCTGGACCGCGAGGCGCTGGTGTCGGCGATGAAACGGGCCGATGTGCTGGTGCCCTGCGTCACCGACCAGATCGACGGGGCGATGCTGGCGCAGGCGGGCGACCGGCTGAAGCTGATCGCCAACTACGGCGCGGGCGTCGACCACATCGACGTGACCACGGCCCGGCAGCGCGGCATCCATGTCTCGAACACGCCGGGCGTTCTGACCGACGACACCGCCGACATGACGATCGCGCTGATGCTCGCTGTGACCCGGCGGATCCCCGAGGGCCTCGCCGTCATGCAGGAGGGGCGCTGGACCGGCTGGTCGCCCACCGCGATGCTCGGCGGCCGGATCGGCGGCAAGCGGCTGGGCATCCTCGGGATGGGGCAGATCGGCCAGGCGGTCGCACGCCGGGCGCGGGCCTTCGGGATGCAGATCCACTACCACAACCGGCGACGGCTGCACCGGGACATCGAGGCCGCGCACGAGGCGACCTGGTGGGAGAGCCTCGACCAGATGGTCAGCCGGGTCGACGTGCTGTCGATCAACTGCCCGCACACGCCCTCGACCTTCCACCTGATGAACGCGCGGCGGCTGAAGCTGCTGAAGCCCTCGGCGGTGATCGTGAACACCTCGCGCGGCGAGGTGATCGACGAGAACGCGCTGACCCGGATGCTGCGCGCGGGCGAGCTGGGCGGGGCGGGCCTCGACGTCTTCGAGCGCGGCCACGAGGTGAACCCGCGCCTGCGCGAACTGCCCAACGTGGTGCTCCTGCCGCACATGGGCTCGGCCACCCGCGAGGGGCGGATCGAGATGGGCGAGAAGGTCATCATCAACATCAAGACCTTCGCCGACGGCCACCGCCCGCCGGACCTGGTGGTGCCGAGCATGCTGTAACCCCGGCGGGGCACCGGGCACGGCGGCTGCGCCGTGAGTATTTTTGCCAAGAAGAAGAGGGAGGGGCGTGCCGTGGAGGCCGACTTTCTGGTGATCGGCGGGGGCATTGCGGGCACCTCGGTCGGGGCGCGGCTGGCCGAGCTGGGCCGGGTCGTGCTGGTCGAGGCGGAGCCGGCGCTGGGCTACCATGCCTCCGGGCGCTCGGCCGCGCTGTTCGAGGTCAGCTATGGGCTGCCGGCCACCCTGGCGCTGAACCGGGCGAGCGCGGACTGGTTCCACGCCTCGGGCCTCCTGGCGCCGCGGGGGCTGATGCTGGTCGGCGGGCCGGGGCAGGAGGACCGCTTCGCGGCCGATGCCGCGGCGATGGGCCTGACACCGCTGACGCCGGCGGAGGCCCGCGCGATGGTGCCGATCCTGCATCCCGAGACGGCGACGCTGACCGCCTGGCACGACGCGGCCTGGGACATCGACACCGACCGCATGATCCAGGCCTTCGCGCGCGAGGTGCGCGCGGCGGGGGAGGTGGTGCAAGGCGCGCGGGTCAGCGCGATCCGGCGGACGAGGGACGGCTGGGCGGTGACCGCGGGCGGGCGCGAGATCTCTGCGCGGGTGCTGGTCAATGCCGCCGGGGCTTGGGCCGACGGCGTGGCGGAGATGGCCGGGATCGGGCCGCTGGGCATCCGGCCGCTGCGGCGGTCGATGGCGCGGCTGGCTGCGCCCGGCGGGCTGGACGTGTCGGGCTGGCCGATGCTGCTGGGCGTCGGCGAGGACTGGTACGCCAAGCCCGATGCCGGGGCGCTGCTGGTGTCGCCCGCCGAGGAGGACCCGAGCCCGCCGATGGATGCCTGGGCCGACGACATGGTGCTGGCCGAGGGGCTGGCGCGCTACGAGGCGCATGTGACCGAACCGGTGACGCGGCCGCTCGCCACCTGGGCGGGGCTGCGCAGCTTCGCGCCGGACCGCACGCTGGTGCTGGGACCCGATCCGCGCGATGCGGGGTTCGTGTGGATGGCGGGGCAGGGCGGCTACGGGTTCCAGACCGCGCCCGCGGCCAGCCGCCTGGTGGCGGACCGGGTGGCGGGCCGGGCGCCCGCGCTGGCGGCGGCCGAGGTGGCGGCCCTCGCCCCCGACCGGTTCGTCGCATGAGCCGGAAGCTGAGCCTGCCCGACGGCCCGGCGCTGGGCGCGCAGGCGGGCAAGCTGGACGCGCCCTCGGCCCGGCGCAACCTCGAGCCGCTGCTGGCGGCGCTGGCGGGACGGCTGCCCGATAAGGGGCGTGCGCTGGAATTGGCCAGCGGCACGGGACAGCATGTCGTGGCCTTTGCCCGGGCCCATCCGGGCCTTCGCTGGACCCCGTCGGATGTCGAGATGGCGCGGCTCGCCTCGATCGCGGCCTGGGCCGAGGAGGCGGGTCTGCCCAATCTCGCGGGGCCGGTGCGCCTCGATGCCTGTGCCGAGGGCTGGGCCGCGCGGCGCGGACCGGTCGACGTGCTGGTGCTGGTGAATTTGCTGCACCTGATCTCGGACGCCGAGATGGCGGTGCTTCTCGACGAGGCCGAGCAGGCGCTCGCCCCGGGCGGGGTCTTCGCGCTCTACGGGCCGTTCCTGCGCGGCGGGGTCGCGACCAGCGCCGGGGATGCGACTTTCGACGCCAGCCTGCGGGCGCAGGACCCGGCGATCGGGTACAAGGACGCGCAGGACGTCACGGATGTCGCGGGCGCGCTCGGGCTGGCGGTGGAGTGGGTCGGGATGCCCGCCAACAACCTGCTGTTCCTGTTGCGCAAGCCCGTGCGGGCCGGGGTTTGATCCGGGTCAAGGCGGGGTCCCGCGCGGTCTGGTCAGTGCGGGGGTGACCCCACACTGACCGAGGACCGACATGACCTGGACTGCCAAACGCGATGCGATGAAACCGGCCCTGCGCGCCCTGACCGCCGCCATTCCCGAGACCGCGCGCGCCTTCGCGGCGCTGGGCAAGACGGTGAAGACCGACGGCGCGCTCGACGTCGCCACCAAGGAGCTGGTGGCGATCGGCATCGCCGTCTCGCAGCGCTGCGAGCCCTGCATCACCTTCCACGTCGAGGCATTCCTGCGCGCCGGCGGCCGCCGCGAGGCGCTGGCCGAGGCGCTGGGCATGGCGGTCCAGATGGGCGGCGGGCCGTCGCTGATGTATTCCGCCAAGGCGCTGGAATGTTTCGATGAATTTGCGGTTCCCGCACAGGCCGCAGAATAACTGGAAAAACCGCGACGGAATGCCGGGCGTGATGCGTGACATGGTCAACAATCAACAAGGACCATGAAAGGATATGCTCATGTCTGCCCCGAAAACGCTCCTCGTTCTCGCCCTGCTCGTGCCGCTCGGCACCGCGCCCGTGCTGGCCCAGTCCATGCAGGATCATGTCCCCGGCGGGGATTTCCTGCAGAACTGGGATCTCGACGCCGATGGCCAGGTGACGCTGGCCGAGGTTGCCGCCAAGCGCGGGGACATCTTCGCGATGATCGATGCCGATGGCAGCGGGTCCCTCGAGGCCGCCGAGTTCGCCGAGTTCGACCGGATGCGCGCCGACCAGCACGCGGCCAAGGGGCAGGGCGGCAACGGTCCGGGCGACGAGATGATGTCGCTCGCGGCCAATGACGGGAACGGCGACGGCAGCGTCAGTCTGGCCGAGTTCGCCGCGCAGGATGCGGCCTTCCTCGCGGCGATGGACCGCTCGGGCGATGGCGTCCTGACCGGCGACGATTTCGGTCCGGGCGCGCGCGGACAGGGTCAGGGCCGGATGGGCCAGGCCGGGCAGGGCCATGACGGCGCCCAGCACGGGGCGGGCCAGGGCCGGATGGCCGGGGCTGCCCATGGCGACGGGCAACACGGCATGGGTCGCGGCGGCGAAGGGCCCTGGTGGGCGTTCTGGCGTGGCTGAGACGCTGACACCTGCGTGACGCAGGTCGGGACCGGGGCGGCCGTTGCGGCGGCCCCGGTTGCATTGCGCGCCGCGCTGGGGTTCCGTGAAGGCCACGCGATTCTGACCGGAGACCCCGATGCGCCGCTCCCTGACCCTCGCCCTGACGCTTTCCGCCGCCGTCGCCGCGCCCGCCTTCGCCAACGAGGCGGTCGACCGGTTCGAGGCGGCGTCCGAGACGATGGGCAGCAAGATCAACGCGGCCCTGCTGGCCGAGAATCCGGCGCTGGAGGGCAAGCTGCCCGACGTGACCTGGGACGACGCCCACAGGCAGGCCGGGGCCTGCATCCTGTCGACCGTCGCGCAGGAAGCGGGCACGGGCGCGATGACCCAGCTGATCACCGGGCTGGAGGCCGCCGCGGCGAAAACCTACCGCACGCTGGCCGAGATCAGCGCCGCGCAGACCACCTCGGTGGACGGCATCACGCCGAACCGGCTGCAGGAGATCACCGACAGTTGCGGCATGACCGCGCTGAGCATGCAGCGCATGCAGGCGGCGATGGGTAACTGAGGCGCCCGCCTCAGAGCGGATCGATGCGGAAGATCACCCGGCTGTCATGGCTGGTGTGGATCGAGTTCGGGATCGTGCGATACGTCACCTCGACCGGCACCGGGCGCCCCGTCAGACCCCCGGGAAGGTCCCGCGTGTCGAGCGTGATCCGCTGCGTGTAGGACAGCGTCTGGTTCCCGCTCATCTCGATCACGTCGCCCAGCTGGAACTCCTGCTCGCCGATCTTCACGAGGAAGACCGCCGTCCCGGGCGTGCCGGGATCGAGGTTCTTAATCGTGCCCTCGGCGCGCAGCTCGATCCGCGCGCGCGGCGGCAGCACAACGCGCGGCCAGCGGGCCAGTTGCACGACGGTCTGCCCGCGCTCGAAGCTGCTGGCCGCCCGCGCGGTCTGGTCGATGGGGGCTTCCAGCGTGACCGAAGGCGGCTCGACCGGGCGGGGCGGCTCGGGGCGGGGATCGGGGCGGGGGTCCGGCACGATGACCGGGGGGGTGCTGCTGGCGCAGCGCACGGTCACGAGGCTGGCGGCGCTGCGGCTCAGGATCGTCCGCGCGCCGAGGCGGGGATCGCTGTTGCGCCCGACATGGGGGCGCAGTCCCAGCGCCCGGCCGACGAGTTCGATGGTCGGCGCCGAGATGACCTCGACCTCGCGGCGTCCGACGCGGTCGGTGTCGACGAGACCGATGATGTGCCCGCGCTCGTCGAACACGACCGGTCCGGCGACGTCGGTGCGGCTCGAGGTGCGCACGCCGTAACGGGTGGCCGCGCCCCGGATCGAGGGGCTGGTGACGACCGCCAGCACGCTGCCCCGCCCGCCGGAGGGCGCCGCGAGCAGCAGCGTTTCGCGGTCGTAGGGCAGGCGGTCGGACAGGACCAGCGCCGGGCGGCGCGGATCACGGGCAAGCGGGACGAAGGCGAGCCCGCTGCGCGCATCGATCAGCGGCGTGCGGGCGCGTCCGAGGCCGTCGACCTCGACCGCGCGGCATCCGGAGATGGCATCCGCCCGGGTCAGCACATGGCGGCCGTCGGCGACGATCACGCCGGTGGTTTCCTGTGCCGCGAGCGGGCCGCCGAAGCACAGCGCGAAGCCTGCGAGGAGTGCCAGTCTGGTGCGTGTCATGGTCCGGGTTCTCCGCTCTGGTGACCCCAGTCTAGCACGCAGGCCGGGGCGCGCCACCCGGGGGCGGCGCGCCGTGTTGGTCGGGTCTCAGCCGTCCTGGCGGATGCGGGCGTTGGTCGGGTCGAAGGGGCTGTCCTCGGTCACTTCGACGTCCCAGAGCCGGTTCTGCATCTTCACCTTCAGCTTCGTCCCCGGCACCGCGAGGTCGGGCCGCACGTAGCCCATCCCGATCGACTTGCCGAAGGCCACCGACCAGCCGCCCGAGGTCAGGCGCCCGACCTTGGTGTCGCCGTCATAGAGCGCCTCGCGGCCCCAGGGATCGGCGTCGTCGGGGCCGTCGATCAGGACGGTCACGCATTTCGAGCGGAGGCCGGTGGCCAGCATCGCGGCCTTGCCGGTGAAGTCCTTCTCGAGGTCCACGAAGCGGTCGAGACCGGCCTCCAGCGGGGTGGCGTCGCGGCCAAGCTCGGTGCCGAAGGCGCGGTAGGATTTTTCCTGCCGCAGCCAGTTCTGCGCCCGGCCGCCGACCAGCTTCATCCCGTGCTTCTCGCCCGCTGCCAGCAGCAGGTCCCAGAGATAGCGCTGCATCTCGATCGGGTGGTGCAGTTCCCAGCCCAGCTCGCCGGTATAGGCGACGCGGATCGCGCGGACCGGGCACATCCCCAGTTCGATCTCGCGCATCGACAGCCACGGGAAGCGCTTGTTCCCGAGCACGGTGTCCGGGTCCGCGTCCTTGACGATCTCCTTCAGGATGTCGCGCGACTTCGGCCCCGCCAGCGCGAAGACGCCCCACTGGGTGGTGACGTCATGGATGTCGAGGGCACCGCCGCCGGCCGCCGTGAAGTCCTCGGCGGCCTTCTTCAGGTAGTCGGCGTCATAGGCGGTCCAGGCCCCGGCCGAGACGAGGTAGTACTCGTTCTCCGCCAGCCGGACGATGGTGTACTCGGTCCGGGTGGTGCCGGTCGCCGTCAGCGCGTAGGTCAGGTTGATGCGCCCGACCTTGGGCAGCCGGTTGCAGGTGAAGCCGTCGAGGAAGGCCGTCGCCCCCGGTCCGCGCACGAGGTGCTTGGTGAAGGCGGTCGCGTCGATCAGGCCTGCGGTGTCGCGGACCGCTTCCGCCTCGGCCCTGGCGTAGGGCCACCAGCCGCCGCGCCGGAACGAGCGGGCGTCGTGGTCGAAGCTGTCGGGGGCGTCGAGCGGGCCGTAGTAGTTCGGGCGCTCCCAGCCGTTGACGCAGCCGAACTGCGCGCCGAGGGCCTTCTGGCGGTCGTAGACGGGCGCGGTGCGCAGCGGGCGGCAGGCTTCGCGCTCCTCGTCGGGGTGGTGCAGGATGAAGACGTGGGCGTAGCACTCCTCGTTCTTGCGCGCCGCGTACTCGGTGGTCATCCAGCTGCCGTAGCGCTTGGGGTCGAGGGCCGCCATGTCGATCTCGGCCTCGCCCTCGGTCATCATCTGCGCAAGGTAGTAGCCGGTGCCACCCGCCGCGGTGATCCCGAACGAGAAGCCCTCGGCGAGCCACATGTTGCGCAGGCCCGGTGCCGGGCCGACCAGCGGGTTGCCGTCCGGAGTATAGCAGATCGGGCCGTTGAAATCGTCCTTCAGGCCGACCGTCTCGGAGGTCGGGATCCGGTGGATCATCGACATGTACTCTTCCTCGATCCGCTCGAGGTCGAGCGGGAAGAGGTCGGCCCGGAAGCTGTCGGGCACGGTGTATTCGAAGCGCGCGGGCGCGCCGTGCTCGTAGGGGCCGAGGATCCAGCCGCCGCGCTCTTCGCGGACGTACCACTTGGCATCGGCGTCGCGCAGCACCGGGTGCTCGGGATTGCCGGCCTTGCGCCACTCGACCAGCGCCGGATCGGGCTCGGTCACGATGTACTGGTGCTCGACCGGGATCGCGGGGATCTTGATGCCCAGCAGTTTCGCGGTGCGCTGGGCATGGTTGCCGGTCGCGGTCACGACGTGCTCGGCGGTGATCACGGCCTGCTCGTCCGACGGCACCAGGTTGCCGCCCTTCTCGACCATCCTGGTGACGGTCACCTGCCACTCGGAGCCGGTCCAGTGGTAGCCGTCCACCTGCCAGCGCCGCTCGATCGTCACGCCGAACTGGCGCGCGCCCTTGGCCATCGCCTGCGTCACGTCGGCCGGGTTGATGTAGCCGTCGGTCGGGTGGAAGATCGCGCCCTTCAGGTCCTCGGTGCGCACCAGCGGCCAGCGCGCCTTGATCTCGGAGGGGGTCAGCCACTCGTAGGGGATGCCCACCGTCTCGGCGGTCGAGGCATAAAGCATGTACTCGTCCATCCGGTCCTGCGTCTGGGCCATCCGCAGGTTGCCGACCACCGAGAAGCCGGGGTTGAGGCCGGTCTCGGCCTCGAGGCCCTTGTAGAACTTCACCGAGTAGTCGTGGATGTGGCTGGTCGCATAGCCCATGTTGAAGAGCGGCAGCAGACCGGCGGCATGCCAGGTCGAGCCCGAGGTCAGCTCGTCGCGCTCGAGCAGCATCGTGTCCCACCCCGCCTTGCCGAGGTGATAGGCGATCCCGGTTCCGACGGCGCCGCCGCCGACCACCAGGGCTTTGACATGGGTTTTCATGGGACAGACTCCGAGCGTGCGTTTGCCCGGCAGATTGTCGGTTTTGCCGCGCGACGGTCCAGCGGCTTCGACGCTTGGAGGGGCGTTTGCGACATGGCCCGCCCCGGGCGCGTCGCCAGACCCTGCGGACCGGCAGGCCGGGTTGGCGCGTGACCTCGTCGCGCGGGTGCGGACCGGCAGGCCGGGTCCTCGCTCCCTCTTCCCAACCCGCGCGGCTCACCCCATATCCGACGCGCACCCGGTTTGCTGGAGACCCCGCCGATGGCCACCGTTCGCACTGCCATGCTGCTTGCCGCAATGACCGCGCTGTTCGGCGCGGTGGGCCTGATGCTGGGCGGCGGCACCGGCCTCGTCCTGGCGCTGCTCTTCGCGGGGGGCATGAACCTCTTCGCGTGGTGGTCGTCGGACCAGATGGTGCTTCGGATGCACAACGCGCGCCCCGTCGATGCCCAGAGCGCGCCGGGCCTGGTGACCATGGTGGCCCGGCTCGCGCGGCAGGCGCGGATGCCGATGCCGAAGGTCTACATCATCGACAGCCCGCAGCCGAACGCCTTCGCCACCGGGCGCGATCCGAACCATGCCGCGGTCGCGGCCACCACCGGGCTGCTGCAATCGCTGAGCCAGGACGAGATCGAGGGCGTCATGGCCCACGAGCTGGCCCATATCCAGAACCGCGACACGCTGACGATGACGATCACCGCGACGCTGGCCGGCGCCATCGGCATGCTGGCGAACTTCGCGCTGTTCTTCCGGGGCGACCGCAACAACCCGCTGGGCATCGTCGGCATCCTCGCGACGATGATCCTCGCGCCGCTGGCCGCCGGTCTGGTTCAGATGGCGATCAGCCGCACCCGCGAGTATGAGGCCGACCGGGGCGGGGCGGCGATCTCGGGCAAGCCGCTGGCGCTGGCCTCGGCCCTGAAGCGGATCGAGGGGCTGGCGGCCCGCACCGACATGAACAGCGCCGAGCGCAACCCGGCCACGGCGCACATGTTCATCATCAACCCGCTGCATGCCCATGCGCATGACAAGCTGTTCTCGACCCACCCCTCGACCGCGAACCGGATCCGCGCCCTGCAGCAGATCGCGCAGGAGATGGGCAAGGAAACCCTGTCGCGCATCCCGGTGACCGGTGCCGGGGCCGGGCGCACGCCGTCCGGGACCAGCGGTCCCTGGGGCTGACGGGCACGAAAAAGGGCCTGCCCCGGAAGGCAGGCCCCTCTTTCCTTCGGCCGGAGCCGTGGATCAGGACGGGATTTCCGCGGTCAGACCTTCGACGAAGAAGTCGAGCCCGGCGAGGACGCCATCATCGGCAATCTCGCCCTCGGCCAGCCACGGGCTGCCGTCCTGCTTGTTCAGCGGGCCGGTGAACGGGTGGTAGGTGCCGGCGGCGATGGCGTCCTTCATGGCGAGCGCCTCGGCCTTCACGTCGTCCGGAACCGCCGACGAGATCTCGCCGATTTCCACCATGCCCGGGCCGATGCCGTCCCAGGTCATCACCGAGCTCCAGGTGCCGTCCATCACGGCCTGCACGCGCTCGATGTAGTAAGGGGCCCAGTTG
>JAUHZL010000466.1 GCA_030425945.1 Alphaproteobacteria bacterium
AAGACCCGCGCGAACCATGTGCCGCTGACGCCGCTCAGCCACCTGGCGCGGGCGGCCCGGGTTCACCCGCACCGCGAGGCGGTGATCTACGGCGACATCCGCCACGACTACGCGACCTTCCACGACCGCGTCACCCGGCTGGCGAGCGCGCTCGCGCAGGCCGGCTGCGCCCCCGGCGACGTGGTGGCGACCCTGCTGCCGAACCTGCCCGCGCATCACGAGGCGACCTTTGCCGTGCCCGCCGCGGGCTGCGTGCTGAACACCATCAACATCCGCCTCGACGTCGATACCGTGGCCTACATCCTCGCCCACGGCGGCGCGAAGCTGGTGCTGGTCGACAGCCAGTTCCTGCCGCTCGCCGCCGAGGCCATCGAGACGCTGGAGGTGAAACCGCTGCTGATCGAGGTGCCGGACGACGTCTCGGGCGTGCATGCCTCGGGCAAGTACCGCACCTACGAGGACTTCCTCGCCTCCGGCGATCCCGGCTTCGACTGGATCCTGCCCGAGGACGAATGGGAGAGCCTCGCGCTGAACTACACCTCCGGCACCACCGGGCGGCCCAAGGGCGTGGTCTACTCGCACCGCGGCGCCTACCTGAACACGCTCGGCACGGTGATCTCGTGGGGGATGACGCAGTTCCCGCGCTACCTGTCCATCGTGCCGCTCTTCCACTGCAACGCCTGGTGCCACCCGTGGCTGCTGCCCGCGCTCGGCGGGGTCTTCATCGGCTGCCGCGCGGTGACGGCCGAGGCGATCTACGACGCCATCGCGGACCACGGCGCCACCCATTTCGGCGCGGCGCCCATCGTGCTGAACACGATCATCAACGCCCCCGCCAGCGCGCGGCGCAGCTTCGACCATGTCGTGCAGGTGTTCACCGCCGGGGCGCCGCCGCCCGCCGCGACGCTGAAGGCAATCGAGCCGCTCGGCTTCCACGTCACCCAGGTCTACGGCCTGACCGAGACCTACGGCCACTGCACCGAGTGCCTGTGGGACGCCCCGCGCTGGGACGGCCTGCCCGAGGACGCGCGCGCCGCGATCAAGGCCCGCACCGGGGTTTTGCAGCCGCACATGGAGGACATCACCGTCCTCGACCCCGACAGCATGACCCAGATCCCGATGGACGGCGAGGCGCGCGGCGAGATCATGATCCGCGGCAACTCGGTGATGAAGGGCTACCTGAAGAACCCGAAGGCCACCGCAGAGGCCTTCGCCGGCGGCTGGTTCCACTCCGGCGACATCGCGGTGCAGCACGAGGACGGCTACCTGCAGATCGCCGACCGCGCGAAGGACATCATCATCTCGGGCGGCGAGAACATCAGCTCGGTCGAGGTCGAAGGCGTCCTGATGCACCACCCGGCGGTGCTGCTCTGCGCCGTGGTCGCCAAGCCGGACGAGAAATGGGGCGAGGTGCCCTGCGCCTTCGTCGAGCTGAAGGACGGCGCGGCGGTGACCGAGGCCGACCTGATCGCCTTCGCCCGCGAACGGCTGGCGGGCTTCAAGACGCCCAAGCAGGTGGTGTTCCGCGAACTGCCCAAGACCTCGACCGGGAAGATCCAGAAATTCGAGCTGCGCACCATGGCGCGGGCGCTCTGAGCAGGCGTCCGGAGCCGATGGACGCGGGCGTCCCCCTGCCCTAGACTTTCGGTCGTGTAGGAGCAGGCAGGCAGGGCGCGTCCGTGACGGCGCTGAAAGGCTATGAACGACTGGAGGCCACCGCCCTCTGGCGCCCCGAACCGGGCGGCCAGCGCCGGGACGTCTATGTCTTCCTGCGCGATGCCACCCTCGTCATCGCCGACCGCAACGAAACCGCCCTCGCGCACTGGTCGCTGCCCGCCGTCGAGCGGCTGAACCCCGGCACCCGGCCGGCGCTGCTCGCCCCCGGGCCGGAGGCGGACGAGACGCTGGAAATCGAGGACACGGTGATGATCGACGCGATCAACACCGTGCAGGCCGCGCTCCGGGCCGCCGAGCCGAAGCCGGGCCGCCTGCG